>NZ_JBPODZ010000019.1:0-38301 GCF_052060015.1 Arhodomonas sp. SL1
GCCTTGGGCGATGCGCTGAACGCCGTGCTGGTTGCCGCCGGGCACAACATCCGACTGCTGCTCCGGGCCATGGCCGACCTTTTGCGCCGAATCCTGGGACGGCTACTGGGCGCCATCAACACCGTCGGCCGGAATCAGAATCTCGAACCCGGAATGCGGGCTGCCGCATAACGGGTTATTCAGGGCCGACTCTCTAGAAAAGAGCCGAATATGACATCAGGATATTTCGTGGGCTTTTTTTGTGAACACTTCTTTTACATGAATTCTAATTTGAATCCAGCCGTTCCACTAACAGAGCAATTGGAGCGACAACCAAGAGGCCGGAGACTCGATTTAGGGCAGCGGCTAGAAAACCCAACGCGGCCACAACACCAAGTCCTTTAGCGATACCCGCAGCCAGGAATTCAGTAACCCCTAGACCAGCAGGCGCCACCCCGACGATCGCGGCGGTCACGCTCGACAGGGTTAGCACCGTAGCCTGCAGATAGCTGACGGACTCCCCGAGAGCCAAGAAGCATAGCCAGATACGTAGCGCGCCCACACCTACCGTGAGAACCTGGACCGCAAGCAGACTGGCTAACCATCTCGGCTCCGCACGGAAACCACGGGCGAGCATGTAGCCGAAAACCAACAAGATGATGACGCCAACTAGTAGAGCCAGTGGGCCAACGCGATAGAAAGCACTCAAGATCAAGGCCGAACCGGCGAGAACCGTCGTCACGCCAAGCCAGGAGCCCGCGGTCAGCACAGTAACGAACGTGGTCTGACGATACGTATTGGTCACGGCCTTTAGCGCGGCTATACGCACGAGACTGCCGCCCGGTAACGGCAGCATGTTTGCGGCGGTGCTCAAGATCGAGATCAGCATTGCCCGCGGCAGCGCAACCGCCGATCCGACGAGACGCGCAGTGAGCCAAAACTGACTGGCGTTGGCGAGAATGGTCAGCGGCACACAGGCGACCACCAACAGCCATACACGGGGCGACGCGCGCCCCAACAGGTCGGGATAGTTCGAGAGTGCCACAGCAAGACCAGCTACGAATGCGGTCACGGCCACCAAAACGGCAACAGTACGAACGCGCGGATGTTCGAACACGCCACGTTGGCGGGCAACGGCGTGCAGTATATCCTGTATCCGGGACTGAACCGTCACGCCTGTTCGGCACCTCTGCCGTCACGCAAGAGGCGATCCACGATTCGCGGGCTAGGATGGATATCCGACGCCAGAATGTCCTCCCCCCTGCCTTCGCGCCAAACCTTTTCCAGAAAGCCATCCACCACGTCCTGTTCAAATCCGCAGAGGACGGCTCGCTCGCCAATACCTTCGCGGCGCTCAGTGGCGTTGCGCAGGATCAGGGTCGGTTTCTGCATGTAATATAGTTCCTCCTGATTGCTACCACCGTCCGTGAGCACGAACACCGAGGCTTGCAACAATCGGATGAACGCCGTATAGGGCATACGCTCGCGAAAGTGGATCCGCGGGTTGCTACACAAGCGCAGGAACAGCCCTGTCACACGCAAACGCTTTTCAGTAGCTGGATGCAGCACGAACACCACGTCAAGCTCTTCCGCAACGCGTTCCAAGGCCTCTGCGACCCACTCGATGCGCTGGCGCACGAAGATGTTCTCGAAGCGGTGAACGGAGGCGACGCAGTAGCGCTTGAACTCCGTTTTATCCGCAGGCTCGTCATCGGCTAGCGCGAGCCGCAGGGTATCCAGCAAGGTATTTTGGCCTGTGTCTACCGTTTCCACGTTGTAGCGGGCCATGTTGCCGGAGGCCCACTCGCCCGGGCAAAAGGCAAGGTCGGTTAGGCGAAAGACCAGCTTCCGAGTCAGTTCTTCCGGGAAGGGGTTCCAGACGTTGAACGAGCGCAGGCCCGATTCAATATGCGCCACCCGGCATCCTGTAAGTTTGCCAGCCAATGCCCCAAGAAGCGTGGAGAACGTATCCCCGTGCACGACCACGGTCGGTGGCCGGTTCAGCTCGTTGCGGAACAGCGTTCGGCGACGCCGCAGCATACGGAAAAGGATCTTTGGCATCCAGAAAAGCATCCGCGCGATCCCGCTCACTTCGGGCCCGGAGTACATATATTCCGGCCGCGTGACGACGCCGAAATCGGCAAGCAGTGCCTCCATCGTCACGGTATGCTGACCAGTGAATACCAGGCGGTATGCGGAATCACGCCTCTCCAGCTCCCTAAACACTGGCGCCATCTTTATCAATTGCGCGCGCGTGCCGACGATCACGACCAGCGAGGCGTTCCGATAGTTTTTCGTCCGAGGATCTGTTTCGTCTAGTTCTTGGGGCGCTGGCCGCATAAGGATGTCATCAGATCTCGCGGGTTGGACCCTAACATGCCAAGGCATGGGAGAGCGGTATCGTATCAGGGTACGGGTGGCGAGGGCACAACAGTTTAGGGTTAAATGAACGGCCCGGACTGGAGGAGAGACAACGATGAACAAGACCGCACTAACCACCGCCTGCGCCCTCACCCTGGCCGCTGGCGCCCCCGCGCATGCCGAGAGCTACGACCTGCAGAGCACCTTCCCGCTACAGGTACCCTCCATTGGCCAGAGCCCGGTGCACTGGGCCGAGAAGGTCGCGATGATGACCGACGGCGCCATCGAGATCGAGGTCCACGGCGCCGGCGAGTTCGTGCCGTCGCTGGAGGTGTTCGGGGCGGTGAGCTCCGGGGCGTTGCCCATGGGCTTCGACTGGATCGGCTACTGGGCGGACCAGATCCCCGTCGCGAACCTGGTGGGGTCCATGCCCTTCGGCCCGGCGCCGGAAGTGGCGCTGGCCTGGATGTTCGAGGGCGGCGGCCTGGAGATCATCCAACGCGCCTATGACCCCTACGACGTCAAGATCATCCCCTGCCACCTGGTGGCCTCGGAGGCCGGCGGCTGGTTCAACAAGGAGATCAACTCCGTCGAGGACCTGGAGGGGCTGAACATGCGTATCTCCGGGCTCGGCGGCAAGGCGCTGGCGCGGCTCGGGGCCAATACTCAAATGATCCCCGCCGGGGAGCTCTACGTCTCCCTCGAACGCGGGCGCATCGACGCGCTGGAGTTCTCGGCGCCGGCCCTGGACGTGGGCTTCGGCTTCCAGGAGGTGGCGGACTACTACTACTTCCCGGGCTGGCACCAGCCCTCGAGCTGGGATTCGATCATCATCAACATGGACGTGTGGAACGGCTTCAGCGAGCGTGAGCAGGGCATCTTGGTGGAGGCCTGCAAGGCCAACATCACCGAGCGCCTCGCCGAACAGCTGGACGCCCAGGCGGACGCCATCGAGCAGGTCCGCGAGGCCGGAGTGGAGATCCGCCGCTTCCCGGACGAGGTACTGACCGCCATCCGCGCCGAGGCCGAGGCGGTGATGGCCGAGGAGGCGGAGCGCGACGATCTCTTCGCCGAGGCCTATGAGTCCCTCCGCGAGTATGCGGAGCGCGTGGGCTCGGCCAACGATTTGCAGTCCCTGCCGCGCTGAAGCGCCGCGCCGTGCTCGAGCGCATCGGTACCCTGTGCGCCTGGCCCGGGCGGGTGGTGGGCTGGCTGCTGCTACCGCTGATGGTCATCGTGCTGGTGACGGTGGCGGCGGCCAGCCTGGGCTGGAACGAGTTCCTGCGCTGGGGCGTGGATCTGCCCGTGCTCGGGCCGGCGCTGACGGTGAACTCCCTGCTGGATCTGCAGTGGTATATCTTCGCGCTGGTGGCACTGTTCGGCACGGTCTACGCCTTCCGCGAGGATCGCCACGTCTGCGTGGACTTCCTCTCGGCGCGCTTCCCTGATGCGGGACGACGGCTGGTGCAGCTCTTCGGTGACGTGATCTTCCTGCTGCCGTTCTGCACGGTTATGGTCTGGTACGGCATCGACTTCGCCGAGCGGGCCTGGGTCACCGGCGAGGGCTCCAGCTATGGCGGGCTTCTGGATCGCTGGCTGATCAAAGCCTGCGTCCCGCTGGCCTTCGGCCTGCTGGGCGTGGCGGGGATGGCGCGGGTGATCAGCAATCTCCGGGCGCTGGCGGGCCGGCATGGGTGAGGGGTTCTGGCCGCTGGCCATGCTGGCGGCACTGGTGGTCGGCATCTTCTCCGGCTATCCGGTGGCCCTGGTGCTGGCGGGTACGGGGATCGTGTTCGCCTTTTTGGCCGATATCCCGGCACTGTTCCTCTCCATCGGCGTCTCCCGGGTGTACTCGGGCATCCTCACCAACTGGCTGCTCATCGCCATCCCGCTGTTCGTCTACATGGGGCTGATGCTGGAGCGCTCCGGCGTGGCGGAACGGCTGCTCGGCTCGCTGGCGGCGTTGTTCCGCGGGCTCTCCGGGGGCTACGGCTTCGCCGTGGTGGTGATCGGCGTGGTGATGGCCGCCTCCACGGGCATCATCGGTGCCTCGGTGGTGCTCATGGGGATGATGGCCCTGCCCACCATGCTCCGTCACGGCTACGATCCGCGCCTGTCCACCGGGGTGATCGCGGCGAGCGGGACGCTGGGCATCCTCATCCCGCCGAGCATCATGCTCATCGTCCTGGGGGACCAGCTGCAGGTCTCCGTGGGGGACCTGTTCATGGGCGCGGTGGGGCCGGGGCTGCTGCTCGGCGCGCTGTACCTCGGCTATCTGGCGGTGGTGGCACTCGTGCGCCCGCAGTGGATGCCGGCGCTGCCCCGCGGCACCGATGAGCGGCCCCTCGGCCGCCGGCTGGCCTCCCTGGCGCTGGATCTGCTGGCGCCGGTGGCGCTCATCATCTGCGTGCTCGGCTCCATCGTCGCGGGCATCGCCACACCCACGGAGGCCGCCGCCATCGGGGCGGCGGGGGCGACCCTGCTGGCGCTGATGGCGGGCGGGCTGCACCGAGGGGTAATGGGCGAGGCGCTGCGGGAGACCACCCGCACCACGGCGATGATCGTGTTCGTGATGATCGGCGCGAGCCTGTTCAGCCTGGTGTTCAAGAAGCTCGGCGGCGATGACCTCATCGCGGGGGCGCTGGCCTTCCAGGACGGGAATCCGTACTGGGTGATCCTCACTATCATGGTGGTGATCTTCGTGCTCGGTTTCTTCCTGGAGTGGGTGGAGATCACCCTGGTGGTGATCCCGCTATTGGCGCCGGTGGTGGCGGGGCTGGACCTGGGCCTGGCGGAGCCGGAGCTGCTGGTGTGGTTCGCCATCGCATTGTCGGTGAACCTGCAGACCTCCTTCCTCACCCCGCCCTTCGGCTACGCGCTGTTCTACCTCCGCGGCATCGCCCCGCCGGAGATCTCCATCGCCACCATTTACCGCGGGGTGGTGCCGTTCGTCATCCTCCAGCTATTGGCGCTGGCGGCGGTGATCGCCTTCCCCGCCATCAGCCTGTGGCTGCCGCGGTATCTGGCCGGGTAGCAGGGAAAGCCGAACCGGCTACGCCCACAGCGCGGCGAGTTCGAAGGGCACCGCGTCGAAGGGGTCGACGGCGACCTCCGCCTCGCCCACGAAGCTCGCCTGCAGCAGCCAGTCCCCGCCCTGGAGCCGAAAGGCCTCCAACGTCCACGCGGTGGGGTCGATCAGCCAGCAGTAGGCGACGCCGTAGCCGGCGTAGCGCGGCATTTTGAGCATGCGGTCGTCGCGGGCGGTGGCCGGCGAGAGCACCTCGCACAGCCAGTCCGGCACCAGCTCGAACCAGGGGGTCTCCGGCAGGGCGGGAATACGTTCGCGACGCCAGCCGGCCAAGTTCGGCACCAGCACGTCCTCACCCAGATGCAGCTCCGGCTCGTCGAGGATCCACCAGCCGCCGGGGCCGCCCCGGCCGCGGTGGAACGGGCCGCCCAGCTCAACACCGAGACTCGACGAGGCCACCGCATGTGCGGGAGCGGGCCGCGGATGGGTGTGCAGCGCCCCGGGATGATCTCGCCGACGACGTTGTCCGGCAGGGCGTAGAGATCCTCGTACCGGGCCGGGCCGTCTTGCGGGTCGTTCATGGCGGGGCGTCCCTCCGGGCGGGTCAGCGGTCGCGGACTTGGTGTAGAAGGTATGGCAACTCGGACGTCAGCCGACAAAGCACGCGGGGCCTGGTGGCGGACTGCGCGTTGCTCCGTCCGCCTTACGGGCGGCAAAGCGGCCGGGGGCCGGGTGGCGGACTGCGCTGCGCTTCGTCCGCCCTACACCCGACAACGAGCGGTAGGGCGGACGGAGCAAAGCGTAGTCCGCCGCGACCCTCCTGACCGGATACGTCACCACCAGGGCCGGCGAGTGCCGGCCCGTGGCAGTGTGACGCACGGCTGACGCCGCTGGCGCCCCACTACCCCGCTGGTAGGAAAATTGCATCCGTTCTCCCGCAACACCGGGGAATCGTGACTGCGGCACATCGGAACGGCAACATGTTCAATGGAAGGAGACAACACGGCTTCACGCTCATCGAGCTGATGATCATGGTGTCCATCGTCGGAATCCTCAGTGCGATCGCTATCCCCGCCTACAACACCTATGTGGTCCGGGCCAAGGTGTCGGAGGGGCTCGGCCTGCTCTCCGATCGCAAGGCCGCTATCGCCACCTTTCATGCCACGAAGGGAGAATTGCCTTCGACGTTCGAGGAAATTGGCTGGCCGTCCGCAACGGGGTCCCCGCAGGCCGGGGCAAGCGGGGATTCCGCGAGCTTCCAGAACGTGTTCGGCTATGACAGCGACATCTGGGACAGCGTGGAGTACCAGGACAAGGGCGACGGTCGCCAGGTCCTGGTGCTCCGCTCCAAGCAGAAACCGCTTTGGGACAACGTCGACATCGGGTTGCACCTGCAGGTCAAGGCCGAGGGCGGGGCGATCCGCTTCCGCTGCACGGTCAATGACCAGGCCGAGCGCAAGCCTTGGGTGCCGAGCACTTGCCGGGAGGGCAGCGTCGGCCAGTGGGGATGGTGATAGACGCTACAAAGCCGGTAGCGCGGATGGACGGAGGCCTCATTCAGCCGCCGCTCAACCGCCTAGCAAGTTGTCGTCGAGTGCGATCAAGTACTCTCGGGGACTCAGCGCCTGGACCGGCGAACGTTCAAAGTCCCTGACGTTACGCGTGACGATCACCGTACACCCGTTGGCTTCGGCGGCGGCAGCCACCATGGCATCCTCGAAGTCCGGCCAACCGAGGGCTTGAGCCCGGATCGCCACCTCCTGATTGATAGGGGTCACCGACAGATAACGCAGCATCCAGTCCACAGCATGATCAGCCTTCGCCCGGTCTTGGTAACGCGCCACGATATAGTGGATGGTCGTTAGGGCATGAGCCGGCAGACAGGCTCGCTGCGCCCCGCGAATCGTCCGTTCAAGCACCGTCGCGGAGGGGCGGCAGTGGGGTTCACGCTGCTGGAGGATGTCCAGGATTACGTTGAGATCGAGGAGAATCACCGGCTGTGCTTCGTCCGCAGATGCTCCCGGTACTCCGCCTCGACGTCCACTTCCGCCGGGACCAGTCCGGTAACCTCATCGAGCTCTGGACCCGAGATGTGGTCATCCAGCGCGCGCATGCGGCGCAGATATCGGTCAATGACCTCGGTAACGGTCAACCCATGGGCAGACGCGTAGGCCTTTACGAACTCCACATCGCGCTTGGGCAGCCGGACGGTGAGCTTCGTCGTTTCGGTGGACATGTTAGGGGCTCTCCATACGGCACTTTCCCATCGAGTGTACGGCCGAGTGCGTGTCAGAACAACGTCCAGCCGAGCAGCAGCCATTGGCCGTCGTTGCGCCGGAAGGCCTCCCGGTGCGGGTATCCGGGTCGTTGAGCCAGCAGTATTCGACACCGGCGTTATACTCAGCACCATGGCAACCGGCACAGGCACGGAAAATGTCCGCCGATGGGCGATCCCTGACCACCGCTGAGCTCGCGCTCATTCGCTCGCGCCTGCAGGAGGCCGTTCCCGGTCTCATGGCGATCTACTTGTTCGGCTCCTACGCACAGGGCAATGCCCGCGCGGACAGCGATGCGGACCTGGCCATTCTGGCCCGGGAATCGGTTCCACCGCTGCGCCGCTTCGAGCTCGCCGAGGAGTTGGCCATGGCGCTCGGCCGCGACGTGGATCTGGTGGACCTGCGCGCGGCGTCCGCAGTGCTGCGCAGCCAGATCGTCGCTTACGGGACCCCTATTTATCGCAGCGACGATCCCGATGTGGAGGCATTCGAGGACTTCGTCTACGCGGATTATGCGCGGCTGAACGAGGAGCGCGCCGGCATCCTGGAGGATATCCGCGCCCGCGGGAGCGTCTATGGCAGATGATGTAGTGCTGGAGAAGGCGGCTAGCATCGAACGCTGCCTGCAGCGCGTTGTAGAGGAATACGACGGCCACGAGGGCGAGCTTGCGGAGAACTACACCCGCCAGGACGCGCTATTATTGAACCTGCTGCGCGCCTGCGAGACCAGCATAGATCTGGCCATGCATGTGGTGCGCACGCATCGCCTCGGCGTGCCTCAGAACAGCCGCCACGCCTTTGAGTTGCTATGCGAGGGCGGTTTCCTCTCCGCTGACCTCGCCGCGGCCATCAAGCGCATGGTCGGTTTCCGGAACATCGCGATCCATAACTACCGCGAGCTGGATCTGGAAATCATTCGAAGCATTGTCACCGAGCGACTCGACAATTTCCGACGGTTCACGGCGGCCATGATCCGCAACGAACAGTAGCGCGTAGGCCGGACGGAGCGAAGCGCAGTCCGCCGGCTCAGGGACCGTGCACCGGCAGGATCTCCGTAAGGGCCTCCCAGTCGATGGACACGCCGGGCACTGCGCCCACCACGGTCTCGCCGGCGAGCTCGGTGATCTCCGGCTTGCCGTACTCACCGTCGCGCAGGCGATAGATGGTGAGCACCCGGTCCATTGGATGGACCAGCCAGAGCTCGGCGACGCCGGCGCGCTCGTAGACGCGGCGCTTGTGGATCTGATCATGGCCAGCGGTGGCCGGCGAGAGGACCTCCACGACCCAATCCGGTGCGCCGCGCACGCCGCGCTCGTCGAGCCGCTCGGGGTCGCAGACAGCGAGGACGTCCGGCTGGACGACGGTGTCCACCTCGTCATCCCCCTCGCCGGCCTTGGGCAGGCGGACATCCAGCGGGGCGACAAAGACACGGCACCGCGGCTCTTCCAGGGCATTGGCGGCCTGGCGAAATATCTCCCCTACGACCTCCTGGTGCACCCGCATGGGTGCGGGGGCCATCGCGTAGGCGACGCCATCAATGAGCTCGTAGCGGGCGTCGTCGTCCCAGCGCAGATAGTCGGCGTAGGTGTGGTAGTCGTGATCCCGGACCGGCAGTCCCATGGCGCACCTCCCTGCCTTGTTCAATCCATTGTAGCGGAGGCCGGCGGATTCCGGCCTGCGGCCTCCATCCGCCCTACCGCACCGGTTGTCGTGGCCGCACGGGGACCATGGTGACACGGAGCCGTAGGGCGGACGCAGCAACGCGTAGTCCGCCGCGACCCCGGCGGGGGCGGGTAGGGCGGACGAAGCGAAGCGCAGTCCGCCGAACGATCCGTGGAGTCCGGCCTCCGCCCCCCGGCCGCGTTACGCGGCCTTCTTCGCCCGTTCGAACAGGGAACGGATCTGGGCGTAGCGGTCGGCGGCGTGCTCCGAGAGCTCGCCGCTGGCGGCGAGGACGTGGTCCAGGTGCTCGAGGTGCTCGTCGATGGCGTCGGGGCTCTCGCCGGCGAGCAGCTCGGGGATGGCCTCCAGGGCCGCCTCCCGGTCCAGGCGCAGGATGAAGAACTGCTCGCGCACCAAACGCTTGTAGGAGGCGAGGTCCGTGCCCGGCTCCAGCTCCGCGCGGGAGGCGCGCAGGCGCTTGAAGTTGCGCTCGTCGGTGCCCGGCGATCCGCCGAGGATGTAGATCACCGAGCGCATCAATGCCTCGTGGCGGCCGCCCTCGGCGATCTGTTCGCGGAGCTCCTCGCGCCGGCGCTCGATGAAGCGCCGGTGCTCGGGCTCGGCCCCCGGGCGCCGCCGGTGGACATGGGCATCCCCGTGCAGGCCCACCAGGGCCTGGAGCAGGGGCTGGCCGTAGAGGCTGAGGAAGGTCGCCTCTATGGTTCGGTCGCGCAGGTCACGGAAGGTGTTCAGCGTGTAGACGATCTCGTTGGAGACCATGCCCTCGGCGACGCGGAAGGGGTTGTCCTCCGCCACGGGGTGGCGGTCGGCGCGCACCCGCTCGGCGAGCGACGGGAGCCCGAGCATCAGCGGGTTGCGGTCCGAGAAGGCCTTGTAGCGCACCCGACTCGGGTGCAGCCGGCGGATCCAGGTGGCGATGTCCTCGTTGACGGTGGCCGTCACCAGGGGCTGGAGGAACAGCCGATAGAGCCCGAGATTGATCTCGGAGATCCGCGCGACGGTGGCGAAGCGGGTGTCGTCCTCCTCGCGGTGCTGGACCTCCCGGTCCAGGTCCTCGACGGTGCGCTGGCTGAACTCCAGCAAGTAGTCCCGTTCCAGGGGCTCGCCGTCGGTACGTTCCTCCGCCGGGGTGACGGTGGTCTCGTAGAGCCCCGGCGGCAGGACGTCGATATAGTCCATGTTCGCCGTGAACTCCGTGTGCTCCTTGCGCGAGATGCTGCCGGAGACGAAGATCCCCAGGTGACCCGTGGAGTCGTGGACGCAGTAGACCAGAGTCTGGACGTTGGCGATGATGTCCTCCACGCCCTCGTAGAGGTCGCGGATCCAGCCAAGCGCCTGGGGCGGCGGGGTGATGTTGTCGCCCCGGGAGCAGAACACCACCACCGGCGAGCGGATGTTGCGCAGATCCACACGCCGGCCGTCCCGGGTGACCAGCTGCGCGGTGGACAGGCGGTTGCCGACGAAGAGGTTGTCGACGATGTACTGGATCTCGTCGGCACCGAGGAAGACATGCCCGCCCCACCAGCGCTCGAATTCCAGGTAGCGCTCGGCCTCGGTGTCGATGTTGGCGTAGAGGTTGTACTGCTTGGCCCAGACGGTATTGGCAGGGTTCAGCCGCTCGAAGTTCTGCACCAGCCAGGCGCCATCGAACAGCCCGTTGCCGAGGTCGCTCAATAGCGCGGTGGTCCAGCTACCGCCGGTCATGCCACCGGTGTAGCGCATGGGCGCGCCACCGCGCTCACCGGCCCAGTAGGACAACGGTGCCCCGGCAATGAGGATCGGCCCGAACAGACGCGGCTCCAGCGCCGCCGCCATCATCAGCTGCCAGCCCGCCTGGCAATTGGCGACCACCATCGGCCGCTCGGAGGTCTCGGCATGGCGCTCGTTGACGTGGCGCAGGAAGGCGATCTCCGCCTCCACCACGTCCTCCACCGTCTGCCCGGGCTCGGGATAGGGCAGAAAACCGATGAAATAGCAGGGGTGACCGGCGCGCAGGGCCACGCCCACCTCGCTATCCGGCTTGAACCCGCCGATGCCGGGGCCGTGGCCCGCCCGCGGGTCCACCACCACGAACGGGCGCTTACGCGGGTCGATCTCCACCCCCTCGGGCGGCGCGATCCGCAGCAGCTCGTAGTTCACCGGCCGCGGCAGGTCACGGCCATCGACCAGGACCTCGGCATCGAAGCCCAGCACGTTGGGCTTGGTCTGCTCCATGTGCTCCAAGTACTGGTTCCCGCGCCGGCGCATGACGTCCATGTAGAGGACGCTGCGCTCGAGGGCGTCGCGCCAGTACTCATCGGCGGCACGGTAGAAACCGAACGGATCGAACACGGCCGGCAGTGCTGCCGGCATCGGAGGCATCATCATGGGCAAAGGGCTCCCCATCCGGGGTCAGTGCAACCGCCCGGAGGCGGGTTCGGGTGTATGCTCACCTTCCCTGGCCCAGACGAGGTCCACCAGCTGGGCCTCGCCCTCGAACTCCCGCACCAGCTCACCGAGCAGCGCGCGCAGGCGCTCGCAGTCGAAGTCCCGGCAGGCGCGGTCCAGCGCCTCGAGCTGGCGGGTCATCTGCGGCCACGGGAGATAGCCCTCACGGGCCCGCAGGATCATGGAGTGGCGGGTGGGCTCGACGTTATCGCCGATGAGCAGCTCTTCGAAGAGCTTCTCCCCCGGGCGCAGACCGGTGAACTCGATGGCGATATCGCCATGCGGGCTCTCCTCGTCGCGCACGCGCAACCCGGAAAGATGGATCATCCGACGCGCCAGGTCAAGGATCTTGATGGGCTCCCCCATGTCCAGCACGAACACGTCCCCACCCTCGCCCATGGCGCCGGCCTGGAGCACCAGCTCGGCGGCCTCGGGGATAGTCATGAAGTAGCGGGTCACCTCCGGATGGGTGACGGTGACCGGCCCGCCGTGGCGGATCTGCTCGCGGAACACCGGCACCACCGAGCCCGAGGAACCGAGGACATTGCCGAAGCGCACCATCTCGAAGCGCGTGCGGGGCCGCTCCGCCGCCAGGGCCTGGAGGATCATCTCCGCGAGCCGCTTGGTGGCGCCCATGACGTTGGTGGGCCGCACGGCCTTGTCCGTGGAGATGAGCACGAAGGCCTCCACCCCGGCGTCCATGGCGGCCTGGGCGCAATGCAGGGTGCCGAAGACGTTGTTGCGCACCCCCTCGATGACGTTGTGCTCCACCATGGGCACATGCTTATACGCGGCGGCATGGTAGACGGTGTTCACGCCGAAGGCGCTCATCACCCGCTGCAGGCGGCGGCGGTGGGTCACTGAGCCGAGCAGACCCACCACCTCCACGTCCAGGTCATGGCGGCGGGCGGTGGCGCGGAGCTCACGCTCCAGCCGATAGAGCCCGAACTCGGAGAGCTCGAAGAGCAGCAGCCGCGCCGGCGCGAGGCGCAGGATCTGGCGGCAGAGCTCGCTGCCGATGGAGCCAGCGGCACCGGTGACCATCACCGTCTTGCCGCGAATGGCGGCGCTGAGCAGGGCGTTGTCCGGCGCGACCGGGGCACGTCCGAGTAGGTCTTCGACGTCGACCTCGCGGAACTCGTTGACTCGGGCACGGCCGGAGACCAGGTCCGAGAGATCCGGCAGGGTGCGCACGTGCAGCGGTGTGCGCTCCAGCCGCCGGATAATCTCGCGCCGGCGGCTGCGGCTCGCCGAGGGGATGGCGAGCAGGACCTCGTCGGCCCCGTGGGTGCGGGCCAGCGACTCCAGCTCCGCCGGCGGGTGGACCCGCATCCCCTGCATCACCACCCCCTGCAGGGCGGGGTCATCGTCGACGAAGGCCACCGGGTCGTACCCGTAGCTGTTGCGCAGCGCCGAGGCGGTCTGCACGCCCGCCGAGCCGGCGCCGTAGAGGATCACCCGCTGCTCGTCGTCCGAACGCCGGCACAGCACCTGCAGCCAGGCGCGGGTCAGGAACCGCGTGCCACCGACTAGGAACAGCGCCAGTAACCAGTAGAGGATGACCGTGGAGACCGGCAGCAGGCGCACGCCGCCGGCCAGTTGCACCGCGGCCACCACCAGCGCCGAGAGGGTCACCCCTTTTAGCACAGCCACCAGGGCATGGGCGCTCAAATAGCGCACCACCGCCCGGTACAGACCGAGGTAGCCGAATACTGGAATGGTGAACAGCGGCAGCAGCAGGAACAGCGGCCAGAGCCCACCGATCGAGGGGGTAAGGGAGCCGGCCTTGAGGGCCAGGGCCAGCCACAGGGCGACGGGCAACGTCACCATGTCCACCGCGACCATGAGGCTGCGCTTGAGCGAACGCGGCAACGCCGCGACAGCGTCGTTCACGCGCTCAAACGGCGGGCGCATGGCTGTCTTCCGCAGGTTGTGTCCGCATACGGTATTCTTCCCTGCCAACGCCCCGCCCCTTCGGCTGCAACGTTAGCCCATAACCGCTTTGCGCGTGAAGGGAATATTACCGTCTGCGATGCGTCGCACCATGTCTGGGACGGCATCCAGCGAGGTATCACAAGGGCCATCAAGGGAGGAGATGGTGGCTACGGGTGGATTCGAACCACCGACTCCCACATTATGAGTGTGGTGCTCTAACCAACTGAGCTACGTAGCCACGTTTCCGGCGAGCGCGTATTTTTGCCGTCACGCCGGCGGCTGTCAAGCGCGCGGGCAACCGGAGATTTGCGCGCAAGGCGCGCTCCTAGGTGGGGACCATCCCCCGGTAGGAGCCGGCCTCGCCGGCGAACGGAACGCGCCGGCGTATCACGATTCGCACGCGGGGCGCGCTCCTACACGGGGTCGGGTGGTCCGGGGGCGGTTCAGCCGGTGAAGAACTCGTTGATCTTCGCGCCGATCTCCGCCGGGGAACGGACGGTGGCGACACCCGCCTTGTCCAGGGCGCCGAACTTGTCGTCCGCGGTGCCCTTGCCGCCGCTGATAATGGCGCCGGCATGGCCCATGCGCTTGCCGGGGGGCGCGGTGACGCCGGCGATGTAGGCCACCACGGGCTTGCGCACGTTGGACTGGATGAACTCCGCGGCCTCTTCCTCGGCGGTGCCGCCGATCTCGCCGACCATTACGATGCCCTTGGTCTGGCGGTCGGCCTCGAAGCGCTCGAGCACATCAATGAAGCTCATGCCCTGGATCGGGTCGCCACCGATGCCCACGCAGGTGCTCTGGCCGAGGCCAACGTCGGTGGTCTGTTTCACCGCCTCGTAGGTCAGCGTGCCGGAGCGGCTGACGATGCCGATGGAGCCGGCCTGGTGGATCTGGCCCGGCATGATGCCGATCTTGCACTCGTCCGGGGTGATGATGCCCGGGCAGTTGGGTCCGATCAGGGTGGCGCCGTAGTCCGCGAGCGCCGCCTTGACCCGGAGCATGTCCTGAACCGGGATGCCTTCGGTGATGCAGGCGATGACCTTAATGCCCGCGTCCGCCGCCTCGAGGATGGCGTCCGCGGCGAAGGCCGCCGGCACGTAGATCATGCTGGCATCGGCCCCCGTCTCGGCGACGGCCTCGCGCACGGTGTTGAACACCGGCCGGTCCAGGTGGGTCTCGCCACCGCGGCCCGGGGTGGTGCCACCGACGACGTTGGTGCCGTAGGCGATGCACTGCTCGGCGTGGAAGGTGCCCTGCTTGCCCGTGAAGCCCTGGACGATCACCTTCGTGTTCTTGTCGACAAGAATGCTCATCTCGCTGAAACCTCGCTGCTAATCCGAATGTCGCGTTACGCACCCACCGCGGCGACGACCTTCTTGGCGCCGTCGGTGAGGTCATCCGCGGCAATGATGTCCAGGCCGCTGTTGGCAAGGAGCTCCTTGCCCTTGTCGACATTCGTACCCTCGAGGCGCGCCACCACCGGCACCTTCACGCCGACCTCCTTGACCGCCTCGATGATGCCCTCGGCGATCATGTCGCAGCGCACGATGCCGCCGAAGATGTTCACCAGGATGCCCTGCACGTCGGGGCTCGCGGAGATGATCTTAAACGCCTCGGTGACCCGCTCCTTGTTGGTGCCGCCGCCGACATCCAGGAAATTGGCCGGCTCGCCGCCGTGGAGCTTGATCACGTCCATGGTCGCCATGGCGAGGCCGGCACCGTTGACCATGCAGCCGATATTGCCGTCGAGGGTGATGTAGTTCAGCCCGTGCTCGGCGGCCTGCACCTCGGTCTCGTCCTCCTGGGAGATGTCGCGCATGTCCGCGATCTCCGGCTGGCGGCCGATCTCCACGGCGTTGTCGTCGACGTTGACCTTGGCGTCCAGGGCCAGCAGCTCACCCTCGGCGGTGACGATCAGCGGATTGATCTCGATGAGCGAGAGGTCGCGCTCGGTGAACGCCTTGTACAGCCCGCTCATGATCTGCGTGAGCTGCTTGATCTGCGCCTTGCCGAGGCCCATGCCGAAGCCGAGCTCGCGGCACTGATAGGGCTGCAGACCGGCCGCGGGGCTGACCTTGGCGGTCAGGATCTTCTCCGGCTCGCTGGCGGCCACCTCCTCGATGTCCATGCCGCCGGCCTCGGAGGCCATGAAGGTGACGCGCTTGGAGGCGCGGTCCACAACGGCACCGAGATAGAGCTCGCGCTCGATGTTGAGCCCCTGCTCGATCATCACGGCGTTGATGGGCAGGCCGTGCTCGTCGGTCTGGTGGGTGACCAGCCGCTCGCCGAGCATGCCGTCGGTGTAATCCGCCACCTCCTCGAGGCTCTTGGCGAGCTTCACGCCGCCGGCCTTGCCCCGCCCGCCGGCATGGACCTGGGCCTTGACCACCCAGACACTGCCACCGAGCTTCTCCGCCGCCGCGCGCGCCTCATCCGCGCTGCGGGCCACATATCCCCCGGGGATGGCGATGCCGTATTGCGTGAAAAGGTGTTTTGCCTGAAATTCGTGGAGATTCATCTGAAGCGCCCTACCTCCGTAACAAAGCCCGAGTATTCTCCACCAATCCCGTCGGCAGATCAAAAGCGAACACGGCGTCATCTTGACTGATCAGTCAGGAACCGGTCGTAAACGCGCTTGCAACGCCTCGTGGGAGGCCGGAAACTGGCCGACGGGCACGATGGCGCGAACGACAACGATGCACGCTGATACCCCCAATGGCCGAGCGTCGCTGACCTGGCGGCCACTGCTGATCTTTGCCGGCTACCGGCTGGTGGTGGCGCTGCTGCTGCTCGCCGGCCTGGTGGTGGGCGGGCCGACGGGAGTGCTGAGCGTACTCCTGCCCGCGCGCTACGCCGTGATCGCCCTCACCTATGTGCTCTTCTCGCTGGTTCTGCTGGTCACCGCCCGCCGGCGCCGGCCGCCCTTCCTGGTGCAGGTCACCGGCGGGGTGATCGGCGACATCGCCGCCATCGGACTGCTGACCTACACCCTGGGCAGCCAGGAGACCGCCCTGGGGGTGCTGCTGGTCACCGCGGTGGCCGGTGGCAGCCTGCTCGCCGGACTGCGGCTGGGGGCATTCTTCGCGGCCCTGGGGACAGTGGCGTTGTTCACGGTGCAGACCCTCGCGGTGCTGGAGGACCGCGCCGACGCCGGCGGCTATACCCAGGTGGCGCTGCTCGGCCTGGCCATCTTCGCCGTGTCCATCACGGCGGCGCTGCTGGCCCGGCGCGCCCGGGAGAGCGAGGCCCTGGCCGAGGAGCGCGGCCTGGACGTCGCCAACCTGGAGGCATTGAACGCGCACATCGTCCAGCGCCTGGATACCGGAGTGATCGCCCTGGACCGCGATGGCCGCATCCGGCTGGCGAACCGCCTGGCGAACCGGATCATCGGGGCGGTGGAGGCAACCGAGACACCGGCGCTCGCCGAGCGCGCGCCCGCCCTCGACGGCGCCCGGCGCCAGCTCGGCGATGACGGCGGGACCGGCCCGTCCATCACCGCCGGCGGTGAGGAGTTCCTGCCGCGCTTCGTACCGGTAGGCGAGCGCGAACGCGGCGGTACGCTGATCTTCCTGGAGAACCTCACGGCCATGCGCGCTCAGGTCCAGCAGGCAAAGCTCGCCTCCATGGGACGGTTGACCGCGAGCATCGCCCACGAGATCCGCAACCCGCTGGGTGCGATGATGCAGGCCGCCCAGCTGCTCGGCGAGGCAGACAACCTCAAGCCCGCAGACCAACGGCTGGTGGGCATCATCACCAAGCAAGGGCGCCGGCTCAACGAAACCGTGGAGAACGTCCTCCAGCTCTCGCGCCGCTCACCGGCCAACCGTGAGGTGGTCGAGCTCGCCGAGTGGGTAACCCGCCTGGTGGACGAGTGGCGGCCGGAGTTCCCCGACGCGGACGTCGAGCTCGCCACCGAGCCGGCCCGGGCGCTGTTCGACCGCTCCCACCTCCACCAGGTGGTGGACAACCTCCTGCGCAATGCGGTGGTCCACGGCAGCGAACCGACCCGCATCCGGGTACAGACCGGCCATGACCGCAACGGCGCCCCCTATCTGGAGGTCCGCGATCAGGGCCCCGGTATCGACCCGGAGATCCGGGCGCACCTCTTCGAGCCCTTCGCCACGAGCCGCCGCGGCGGCACCGGCCTCGGGCTGTACCTGGCCCGCGAGCTCTGCGAGGCGAGCCAGGCGCGGATCGCGCTGCTCGACTCCGAGCGCGGGGCACGCTTTCGCATCACCTTCGCCGCCCCCGACAGATCACAGGGAGGAACGCAATGAGCCGCCCGCTGGCCCTGGTGGTCGACGACGAGGCCGACATCCGCGAGCTCGCCGAGCTCACCCTGGAGCGCCTGGAGATCGAGACCCGCACCGCGGCCACGGTGGCGGAGGCGCGCCGGTTGCTCGCCGAGGAGACCTTCGGCCTGTGCCTCACCGACATGCGTCTGCCCGACGGGGACGGCCTCGATCTGGTACGCCACATCACTGCCCGCTACCCGCATATCCCGGTGGCCATGATCACCGCCTACGGCAGCATCGACACCGCCATCCAGGCGCTCAAGGCCGGGGCCTTCGACTTCGTGACCAAACCGGTGGACATCAACGTGCTGCGCCGGCTCACCGAGCACGCCCTGCGCCTGAGCGAGGAGCCTGCCGACCGCCGCTCCCGGGACGTCCTCCTCGGCGAGGCGGAGCCGATGCGCGAGATCCGGGCCTCCATCGTGAAGGTGGCCCGCAGCCAGGCACCGGTCTACATCTGCGGGGAATCCGGAACCGGCAAGGAGCTCATCGCGCGGCTGATCCACGACAAGGGCCCGCGCCGGGACCAGCCCTTCGTGCCGGTGAACTGCGGCGCCATCCCCGCCGAGCTCATGGAGAGCGAGTTCTTCGGCCACCGCAAAGGCAGCTTCACCGGTGCCACCGGCGATCGCGAGGGGCTGTTCCAGTCCGCCCAGGGGGGGACGCTGTTCCTCGACGAGGTCGCCGAGCTGCCCCACCACATGCAGGTCAAGCTCCTGCGGGTCATCCAGGAGAAGGCGGTGCGGCCGGTGGGGGCGGAGCGCGAGGTGCCGGTGGACGTACGCATCATCTCCGCCTCCCACCGTGACCTCGAGGAGCTCGTCGAGCGCGGCGAGTTCCGGCAGGACCTCTACTACCGGATCCACGTGATCCGGCTGCGCGCGCCGGCGCTGCGTGAGCACCCGGAAGACCTGCCGCTGCTGGTCGACCACATCCTCCGCCGCATCACCGGGCTCCAGGAGCATGGCTATGTGCTCGGCGATGAGGCGCTGCGGACATTGCAGTGCTACCGCTTCCCGGGCAACGTCCGCGAACTGGAGAACATCCTTGAGCGGGTGGTGGCACTCTGCGATGGCCCGGAGATCGGCACCGCGGAGCTGGGTCTCGCCAGCGAGCACATGATGGCCTCCCCCGCTACCCCTCAAGCCCCGGAACCCGGCGACGGCTTCGAGCTGGAGTCCTACATCGAGGATATGGAACGCAGTGTCATCCAGCGCGCGCTGGAGAAGAGCGGGCACAACAAGACCGCCGCCGCCCAGCTCCTCGGGATCAGCTTCCGCGCTTTGCGCTATCGCCTGAAGAAGCTGGGCCTGGAGTAGCAACCGGGCGGGGGACCTCCACGCACACACATTCGCGCGCGAGGCGCGCTCCTACGCCGGGGGTCAAGAGTGTAGGAGCCTGCCTGCAGGCGAACTTCGCACTTCGCGCGCGGGGCGCGCTCCTACGCGAGACAAAAAAGAACCCCGGCCGGGGAGGCCGGGGCGTTGCTAGCCGGGGAATGCATCGCAACAGACAGAAGGGGCGTTCACCCCGACTGCGGGCCGGAAACGACGGGGAGCCTGTCACGACCCGCAGTGGCCAAAGGCCGTGATCAACGCTACGCTTGGCGCACTATCCGCGCAACGCATTCCAGTTATAAGTGTTATTCACGAAATGAATTTTCGCGGTGTGGATCTCAACCTGCTCGCCGTGTTCGACGCCATCCTTCGGGAGGGCAGCATTACCCGCGCCGCCGAGCGCCTGGAGATGAGTCAGCCGGCCACGAGCAATGCGCTCAACCGGCTCCGAGAGATCCTCCACGACCCCCTGTTCGTCCGCCAGGCCCGGGGCATGACCCCGACGCCACGGGCACGGCAACTCGCCGGCCCCATCCGCGAGGCCTTGACCCTGATCCGCCATACGCTCTCCGAGCAGTGGCTGTTCGACTACGCCAATTCCGCGCACCGCTTCCGGCTGGCCATGAGCGACTACGGGGATTCCGTGATCCTGCCGCGGCTGCTCGAGCATCTGGCGCGGGTCGCGCCCGGTGTCCACCTCGACGTGGTCGCTAGCGAGCACCCGGCGCTGGCCCAGGAGCTGCGCGGCGGCGATATCGACCTCACCATCGGAAACCGCGACGACCTGGAGCGCGAATTCCGCAGCGAACCCCTACTCGTGGAGCAGTTCGTCTGCGTGGCACGGGCCGACCACCCGGAGATCCGCGACCGTCTCACCACCGAGCTCTTCGCCGAGCTCCGACACGTGGACGTCAGCCACACCCGCTACCTCTCCCGCCGCATCGACGACGGCCTCGCCGCCGAGGGACTGGAGCGTGCGGTGGCCGCGGTGGTACCGAGCTTCCTCTCGGTGGCGTCCATCGTGACCACCACCGATCTGGTGGCCACCATCCCCTGGCGGGCGGCCCAGGCCTTCAGCGGGATGGGGGGCTTGCGGCTACTGCCGCCGCCGCTGGCCCTGGGCGACGCCGCAGTCAGCCAGTACTGGCACAGCAACACCGACAACGATCCGGCCAGTCAGTGGTTGCGGCGCACCGTGCGCACCATCTGTCAGCAACTCTAAGGGACGCCATGAGCGAACAGGTCTCCAACCCCCGGCAACACACGGCCGCCTACGTCGGGCTGACGCTGACCGCCGCCTTCTGGGCGGGCAACGCGGTCATGGCCCGCGGCGTGGTGGACACCATCCCGCCGCTGGCGCTGTCATTCTGGCGCTGGGTGCTCGCGCTGT
The DNA here is from genome assembly GCF_052060015.1 of Arhodomonas sp. SL1. Taxonomy (NCBI): domain Bacteria; kingdom Pseudomonadati; phylum Pseudomonadota; class Gammaproteobacteria; order Chromatiales; family Ectothiorhodospiraceae; genus Arhodomonas; species Arhodomonas sp. SL1. Next base: position 20,715 of record NZ_JBPODZ010000019.1, read on the forward strand.
TGCTGGTGCTGCCGTTCAGCCTGCCGGCGCTGCGCCGGGAATGGCCGGTGCTGCACCGCCACTGGCGGACCATGCTGCCCATCGCCGGACTCAGCGTGGGGGTGTTCAATACCCTGCTCTATCTGGCCGCGACCACCACCACGGCGGTGAACATCTCGCTGATCAACGCCACCATGCCGATCGTCGTGGCGCTATTCGCGTGGGGGATTCTGGGCGCGCGCACCCGCGCCCTGCAGGCGGTGGGGATCGCCTTCGCCCTGGTGGGCATGCTGGTGGTGGTCGCCCGCGGCGACCCGGGGGTGCTGCTCGGCCTCGACTTCCAGCCCGGCGACCTGCTCATGGTGGCGGCGGTGTGTTCCTGGGGCCTGTTCTCGGTGATCATGCGCAAGCACCCGATCCCGGTGTCGCCGCAGGTCTTCCTCACCGGGCAGATCCTCTTCGGCATCCCGGTGATCCTGCCCTTCTACCTCATCGAGCTGGCGCTGGTCGGCGGCTTCTCCATGCGCCCGACGCTGGTGCTGCCCTTCCTCTACGTGGCGGTGTTTCCGGGATTGCTTGCCTTCACCTTCTGGAATTACGGGGTCTCCCGGGTAGGGCCATCGCGCTCGGCGATGTTCATCTATCTGCTGCCGGTATTCGCCGCCGGCCTCGCCTGGGCCATCCTCGGCGAGGGGCTGTCCGGCTTCCACGCCGTGGGCGGCGTGCTTATCCTGATCGGGCTCTATCTGGCCACACAGGCACGGGTGCGGGACTGATGACCGGCGTCACCCTCCTGGCGGTGCTCCTCGCCCTCGCGGCGATCTGGGAGGCCCGCAACGCCACCGCCTGCCTGCGCCGGCGCAGGGCCCTGCGGGCCGGCGCCCACGCCGGGGGCACGCTGGCCTGCCTGGCCCCCCTCGCGGTGATCGCGCTCCTCGCCGGCCAGCTTTACGGATGGCAGCGGCTGACCGCCGAGCAGGCAGTGGCGGAGGTGCGCGTCGAGGCCGGCGCCCCAGGCACCTGGCAGGTGGAGCTGGCCCGCACCGATGGCACCCCCACCCGGACCTACACCCTGGCCGGCGACGAGTGGCAGCTGGAAGCGCGGGTGCTGCGCTGGAACGACCTGGGCGCCCTGCTCGGCCTGGACACCCGCTTTCGGCTGGAGCGGCTCTCCAGCCGCTACCGGGATGCGCGAACCGCCGGCCGGACCCCTCCCACGGTACACCAGCTGGCACCGGGGGCCGGGGACCCGCTGGCACGCGCCGGCGGCCGGCTGCTGGCGGCCCTGCCGCTAGCCGACACCCGCTACGGGAATGCGGTGTTCCTGCCCCTGGCCGACGGGGCACGCTTTCGGGTGAGCATGGGCCGCGACGGCCTCATCGCCCGCCCCCTGAACACCGTCGCTCAGAAGTTGAACGAGTAGAAGATGTCCATGGCGTTCTCCACCCCGCTGACCGCCTCGAGGTAGAGCCGCTCGGTGAGCTGGTAGCGCAGGGTCAGGGTATTCTCCGGGGAGAACACCCCGACGCCGTAGCGCACCAGCAGGTTGGGGGCGATGTAGCCGCTCACCGCCACCTGGGTGTCCTCGCCGCTGCCCTCGGTCTCCAGCTGAAAGTCCTCCACGCCGAGCTCGTCGGCCAGGGAGGCCCCGATCCCCCGCCCGCCCATAAGTCCCAGCCCCAGGGCGGCCTGGGAGACCAGGGCGCTCTCCGAAGGGGACTCCGAGCCGGGGGCGCGGCCGGTGATCAGATACGACAATGCGTCCGCCTGGGGCATGGTGGGTTCGGAGAAGACGTTGGCCTCGAGCGCCCCCGGGGTCCCGGTGACCCGCAGGCCGGCTACCACCTCGGCTGCCTGGCGTATCGCCTCCATATCGATGCGTGGCTCGCTGAGCGGCCCGGAGAAGAGGAACCGGCCCCGGCGCAGGGTGAGCTCTTGGCCGAAGCGCCGGAAGGTCCCATCCACCAGGTTCACCTCGCCGAAGGCCTCGGCGCTGTCGGTGCCGATCTGGCGGAGCTGCAGCCGACCCGTCAGCCCCGCCTGGGCGCCGAAGCCCTGGAAGCGGACGTCGTCGCCGAGCACCAGATAGACGTTGGTGCTGAGCTGCAGCCCACCGTCCTCGCCCCCGTCCCCCTCCTCGGGTGCCGGCTCATTGACGATGACCACGTCCCTCGACACGGTGGTGGCACCGGCCGGCAGCTCCTCCACGGTGATCCGTGCCCATGGGACGGTGAGCCGGCCGTTCACCGACACCGCCTCGCCGTCGTAGGACAGCGTCATGGCAGGGCTCAGTCGCAGCCGCACCAGCGGCGGGTAGGCCATCTCCAGGTCCTCGCCCTGCAGGGCGACACTGGCGGTGGGGGTATCCTCCCAGGAGACGCTGCCACCGATGCGGGCGATTCCCTCGCCGCTGCGGAAGCTGCCGCCAATGCGTGCCGAAGCGCCCGCCACCTCAGCAGTGAGCTCGATGTCCTCCAAGGGCACGGGCAAGTCGGGCAAGGCCACGAGCCCTTGGCGCAGGTTCACCTGGCCATCGAAGCGCGGCGCGCGCAGGCTGCCGGCCAGACGCCCATCCACGGAGACGACCCCCTGCAGGTCCCGTAGCTGGGGCAGGAACGGCCGGATCAGGCCGAGTCGCAGCCCCTCGACACGGATCTCGCCGTCCAAGGACGGGTCCGCGACGCTCGGGTCGAGCTGCGCGGAGGCGGACACCTCCCCCAGCTCCTCCGCCTCAAGCCCCAGCGACAGCGTGGCCTGGGCCTCATCCAGCTCCGCCGCCAGGTTCAGGGCCTGATACTCCACGGTAAGGGACTCGTCGGCATCGGGCGGTGCGGCGGTGATCCGCCCCGGGGTGCTTCGCGCGCTGAGCGTCACCTCCGGCAGCCCGGCGCCCTGCCAGCGCACGGCCGTCTCGGCGCTCAGGGTCGCGTCCCAATCCACGCCCTCGGGCATCCACGGGCGAAGGTCACGCAGCGGGAAGCCCTCCAGGGCCGCATCCACCGCGGCACCACCAGGGCCGGCGGTCAGGGGGTTCGTCAGGCAGAGCCGTCCCTGCCGCCGTTCCCAGCAGTGAGACGCCAGGCGTACCTCTACCGCGCCGGGGCGCCATTCCAGCGCCGGACGCCCCTGCAACCGCCAGGTGCCGTCCGGGGCCTGGATCTCGCCGTCCACCACGGCACCCGTCCAGGCCAGGGATTCCGGGTCCAGGGCACCGGCCAGGTCCAGCCGGGCCGGCACGGGGGTGTTCCCGGAGAGCTGCAGGGTCAGGCGGTGATCGGCGGCACTACCCTCCAGGCCCAACTCCGCGTCCCCCAGGGAGCGCTCCCCCTGGCGCAGCCCGGTGGCCGATAGGCTGAGCCGGCCCGGGCGCTGCAGCAACGCCGGCAGCTCCGCCTCCAACTCCAGCGCCTGCACGGCGATGTCCTGATAGCCGAGCCCGCGGCCGGTCACCGCACCGCTGATACCCGGTGTGGCCAGGGGACCGGTCAGGTGCAGTTGCCCCTCCAGGTTACCCTCGAGGCCCGGCCAAAGGCCGGCAAGCTCCGGCAGCGCGAGCCGCGCACGTGCGTCCCATTGTTGCGCCAACTCGCCATCCAGGGCGATCTCGTTCGGCCCGGTGCGTAGGCGGATGGCATCGAAGCGCCACGGCCCCCCGGCGTCCCGGCGCACGGCCCCGTTGAGGCCCAGGGGATAGCCGCGAAGCTCGCCCTCGATGCCGGGGATTTCCACGGTCAGCGCCAACTCGCCGTCGGCCAGGCGTCCCTCGCTGGTCACGGTCCCGCCGAGCCGGCCGGGCAGGTCGTCGCGGAAACGGCCGGGGTCGATGCCGTCGGCTCGGGCCTTTGCGCGCCAGCGCACCCCCTCGCTCCAGCCCGCCTCGCCGCTGATCGCGAGCTCGCCGCCGAGCAGCTGCGCGTCCAGGCGTTCGACCCGGGCGGCCCCCGCGTCCCCCTCGGCGCGTAGCTCGAAGTGCTCCAAGGTGATGGGCGGTGCGCCGAGGCTCGCGGGATCCAGCCCCTCGCCACCCGCGGTCACCGACCACTGGATGCCGTCGCCCCACTCGGCGTTGGCCTCCGCATTGATCTCGCCGGCGAGCAGCCGGGCGTTCAGGGCGTCGATCCGCGCCGCGGTATCGGTGCCACGGGCCTGTAGCCGCAGGCGCTCCAGCCCCAGCGGCGGCGCTCCCAGGGGTGTCGGGTCCACCCCTTGCGCGTCCGCCGACAGCGACCAGCGGATGCCGTCGGCCCACTGCACCTCGCCCTCGGCGTCCACCCGACCATTCAGGATATCGCCGGTGAGCGAGCGCAGGCGGGCCCCCGCCAGGTCGCCGGCGGCCTCGGCGCGCCAACGCCCGGCGGGTATGTCCGGGCCGTCCACCCCGGCCTGCAACTCCACCGCCCAGTCCGCCACCGTCCCGGAGCCCCGGATCTCCGCCTCGCGCAGGCGCACCGTGGGCTCACCGGTCAGGGGCCAGTCCAACGCCGGGGCGCTCAGCCGCAGCCGCCAGGGCACGCCCTCGGTCAACAGCGCCGCCTCCGCCTCCAGGTCCGCGGCCACCGGCCCCTCGGCCCGCAAAGTGACGGCGAGATCCGCCAGGCTGCCGGCAAGCCGGGTATGAAACCGCTGCTCCCCGCCGCCGGGGTAGCGCCCGCTCGCTAGCTCCAGGGACAGCTCCAGTGGCCAATCCCCGCCGAGACCGGCCTCGCCGCTGATGCGAACACTACCCTGGGGGGCCGCGGCGGAGAGCGTCTCCAACTCCAGGCGACCGCCGGCGACGCTACCGCGGAGCTCGAGGCGTTCCAGGGGCCAGTGCCCCTCGCCCTGGTCGAGGGCCGCATCGCCGACGGTAAGGGACTCGATGGTGACATCCAGGGGCAGCGGCACCTCGTCCGGGAGCTCGAGACGAAAATCCGCGGGAAGCGCGGCTGCCGCAGGGCTGTCGGTCGTGTCCCCGGCACTGGTGGCGTCCGCCCCCGCCGCGGGCAGCCGGAGCCGAAGCCCATCAAGGGCGGTGGGGAGAAGCCGCAGGTGGGTGCCCTCGAGGGTCAGCCCGCTGGTTAACCGCGGGAGTTCGAGGTGGCGGTCATCGATGCGCACCCAGGTGTCGGCGAGGGCGATGGATTGCACGGCCACCGTCACCGGCAACGAAACGGGGCCGGACGGACCGGGGGCGGGATCGCTGGCGGGCTCAGCGGCGGGCAGCGCCTCCGTGTCCACCGCCACCTCCACCCCTTCGGTGGCGAGGCGTTGCACGCACACCCGCCTCTCCAACAGGCAGGCGGGCTCCCATAGCAGGCGGAGCTCGGCGGCCGCTGCCTCCACGCCGGGCGTGCGGTAGCGGAACTCGCGCAGGGTAACCCCGCGCCACAGGCTCCCCTCGGCCACGGTGACCTCCAGCTCCGGGACAAAGTACCGGGCCGCCGCGGCGAGCTGTCTGGCACCGCTGGTGGTACCGGCCAGCCACGCCAAGGCGCCGGCAAGGACGAGCACCACTACCAGCAGGGCCAGGAGCAGGCGTCGGATCAAAGCGGCGGCCCCAGGGAGACGTGGAGCCGGAACGGCGGATCGGGCTCGCTCACCCCCCAGGCGAAGTCCACGCGCACGGGACCCACCGGCGAAAGCCAGCGGATGCCGACCCCGCTACCCACCTTGAAGTCGGTATCGGTGTCGTCGAAGGCGTTACCGGCATCCGTGAACACCGCCGCGCGCCAGCTCTCGGCGAAGCGGTAGCCATACTCCACGCTACCGGTGGCAAGATAGCGCCCACCGAGGAGATCGCCGTTCTCGTCCTCAGGGGCGAGGGTGTTGTAGCCGAAACCACGGACGCTGTTATCGCCGCCGGCGAAGAAGCGCAGCGACGAGGGCACCTGCTCGAAGTCGCTGGTGGCGACGGCCCCCAGGTCACTGCGCAGGGTCAGCTGATGGCGTTCGGCATAGGTGCGCAGCCATTTCATGCCGATGGTCAGCCGCGCTAGGGAAACGTCCGAGAGCAACCGCTCGTCACCCACCTCCAGGCTGTAGCTCTGACGGTCCCCCCAGTGGGGGTCGACCCCACCGCGGGATCGGGTCCGCGAGAACGACAGCCCCGGGAGCACCAGGGTGGTGGTGTCATCCTGGGTACCCTGGGTAAAGCTCTCGTGGAGCAGGCGCAGGGACTGCACGCGCTCCCAGCCGGAGTTGAAGTGCTGCTGGCGTCGTGCCGCCACCGTATAGCGGGTGCTCTCGGTATCCTCCACATCCTCGCGTTGGAAGCCCGCCTGGAACTGGAGGCGCTCATTGATGGGGTCGCGCAGCGGGATCCCGTAGCTGCCGGAGACATTCTGGCGCACCTGGGCGATACGGAGATCCGCCTCGGCCGTGTGGCCCGCGGCGTTGAGCCAGTGGCGCTGCCAGCTCACCCGGGCACGCGGGCCTTCGTCAGTGGAGAAACCGGCCCCGAAGCCCAGGGTGTTGGGGTCGCGGGCCTCGGCCTCCACATCCACCGGGATGGCGCCACCCGACTCGACCCCCTCGCGCTCGGTCAGCACCTGGACGTCGCCGAAATAACCGCTATCCAGGAGGTTGCGGTTGAGGGCAGCGATGTGCGCGGCGCGGTACGGTGTGCCCGCCTTGAAGGGGACCAGGCGCCGCAGCAGCCGATCATTGAACGGTATCTCCCCGCGGAAACCCACCTCGCCCAGCGTATAGCGCGGGCCGCTGTCGAAGACCAGGGTAACGTCCGCCCAGTGCTCGTCGGTATTCACCGCGATCCGGCTCTCGGTGAAACGGTGATCGAAGTAGCCGTACGCGAGGGCGGCATTGCGCAGGCGGGACTTGGCCCCCTCGTAGGCGCCGTGATCCAGGATGTCGCCCGCGGCCAGGGACACCCCCTCCACGAGCCGCTGGAACAGCGAGGTCCCCGCCGCCTCCCCCTCCAGGCGGACATCCACCTCGCGCAGGCGCACGGGTTCGCCGGGCTCGATGCGCAGCAGCACCTGCCAGGCCTCCTCACCGACGGAGCTGATTTCGGTCTCGATCTCGGCCTCGTAATAGCCCACTGCCTGGAGGGCACGTCGGGCGTTCTCGACGGCCCGCCGCGCATAGCCCCGGGCCTCGCGCTCAGAGCCGACCTCCGCGCCCTCCCCCACATAGGCGCGCACGTTGCTCAGGGCACGACCGTCGGGGCCCTCGACGCGGAGCTTCGCCTCGCCGGCGAACAGCACGGGCGCGCCGAGCAGCGCGGTGAGGCCGGTAGCGGCAAGCAGCAGCCGCAACCTGCGGGGTGGGCTAGTGCGTTTGCACATGGCAGGACGCTCGTTTTTCCCTGTCGTCTGCGGTGCCGGCGATACCGGAATCCATGCCGACATTACCGTTGTGGCGGCAACAGCGGCGCGGCACACGCATGATATTCTCTCTCATTCGACCCACTGGAGGCGAAGAAATTCCTATGCGAGGCAGCGACGAGCACGACCGCGACGGCGACGAGCACCGCCTGCGCCTGCGCAATCTCAAGCTCTCGGATTATCCGGACATCAAGCGGATCATGGACCGGGTCTACCCCAACCTCGGGGGGGCGTGGACACGCAAGCAGTTCGCCGCCCAGGTCAACCGCTTCCCCGACGGCCAGATCTGCATCGAGGACAACGGCCGGGTAGTGGCGGCGGTGATCTCCATGATCGTCGACTATGACCGCTTCGGCGACAAGCACACCTACGACGAGATCACCGGCAACGGTTTCCTGACCAACCATGACCCCAACGGCGACGTCCTCTACGGCGTGGATGTCTTCGTCGATCCCGACTACCGGGACATGCGTCTCGGCCGCCGCCTCTACGACGCCCGCAAGGAGCTCTGCCGCAGCCTCAACCTGCGCGCCATCATCGCCGGCGGCCGTATCCCCGGCTACCGCCACCACGCTGACGAGATGACCCCGGAGGAGTACATCGAGCTGGTCAAACGCCGGGAGATCCACGACCCCATCCTCTCGTTCCAGCTCGCCAACGACTTCCACGTGCGCCGGGTGATCACCGGCTACATGCCCGAGGACCGGGAGTCGCAGTCCTACGCCACGCTCGTGCAGTGGGACAACATCTTCTACGAGGCCGACCGCAGCCCGCTGATCGGCGGCCGCAAGTCCTTGGTGCGGGTGGGCACCGTGCAGTGGCAGATGCGCCGGGTGAAGACCTTCGACGACCTGATGACCAACATCGAGTTCTTCGTCGATGCGATGGCCGGCTACAACTGCGACTTCATCCTTTTCCCGGAGTTCTTCAACGCGCCGCTGCTCGCGCAGTTCAACCAGGATGAGCCCGCCGAGGCCATGCGGCGACTCGCCCAGTACACCGAGGAGATCGTCGACGGCATGTCCCGGCTGGCGGTCAGCTACAACATCAACATCATCGCCGGCTCCGTGCCGCTGTACGACGACGAGGAGAGCGTCCTCTACAACGTGGCGTACCTCTGCCGGCGCGACGGCACCACCGACAGCCAGTACAAGCTCCACGCGACGCCGGACGAGCGCTTCTACTGGGGCGTACAGGGCGGCGATGCGCTGCGCATCTTTGACACCGACGCCGGGCGCATCGGCATCCTGGTCTGCTACGACGTGGAGTTCCCCGAGCTCGGCCGGCTGCTTGCCGACCAGGGCATGCAGATCCTGTTCGTGCCGTTCTGGACCGACACCAAGAACGCCTACCTACGGGTGCAGCGCTGCTCCCAGGCCCGGGCCATCGAGAACGAGTGCTACGTCGCCATCACCGGCAGCGTGGGCAACCTGCCGAAGGTGGAGAACATCGAGATCCAGTACTCCCAGACCGCGGTATTTTCGCCCTCGGACTTCGCCTTCCCCCACGACGGCATCGTCGCCGAGTCGACGCCGAACACGGAGATGACGTTGATCACCGATCTGGACATGGACCGGCTCATCGCCCTGCGCGAGGAGGGCTCGGTGCGCAACACCCGCGACCGCCGCCTCGACCTCTATCGGGTGGAATGGCACGCCGGCGGCGGCGAGGGGGAGTAGGGCGGACGGAGCGAAGCGCAGTCCGCCGAGGCCCGGCGGATTGCGGCCTCCAGCCTCCATCCGCCCTACTCCATCGTCTAATCCGCCTCGGGCACGGTCTGGGTCTCGACGAACTCGAACAGCCCCTCGATGCCGCCCTCGCGGCCGAAGCCGGACTGCTTCATCCCGCCGAAGGGGGCCTCAGGCGTGGGGCCGGTACCCGAGTTCAGCGCCGCGTGGGCGAACTGCAGCCGCTCGATGACCCGACGACCACGCTCACGATCACCGGTGAACACGTAGGAGGCGAGGCCATAATCCGTGTCGTTGGCGGCGGCGACGACCTCGTCGTCGTCACGGAAGGTGATCATCGGCACCAGCGGGCCGAAGGTCTCCTCGACGGTGCACAGGGCATCACCAGGGACATCCAACAGCACGGTGGGCGGGTAGAAGGTCCCGGGGAGATCCGCCGCGTCGCCCTCGGCCACCTTCTTGGCACCCTTGTTCACGGCGTCGTTGACGTGACGACGCACCTTGTCCACGGCGTTCTCGTCGATCAACGGACCGATGGTGACGCCCTCCTGCAGGCCATCGCCCACCCGGAGCTTCGCCACTCGATCGGCCACCTTCTGCGCGAAGGCCTCGGCGACCCGCTCGTGGACGAAGATGCGGTTGGCGCACACGCAGGTCTGGCCGCCGCCACGGAACTTGTTGGCCATGAGGTTATCGGCGGCGGCGTCCAGGTCGGCGTCGTCGAAGACCAGGAACGGCGCGTTGCCGCCAAGCTCCAGGGTCAGGCGCTTGACCCCCGCGGCGGATTTCTCAATGAGCTCACGGCCCACCTCGGTGGAACCGGTGAACGAGAACACCCGCACCGAGGGGTGCTTGAGCAGGGTATCGGAGATCGCTCCGGCCGAGCCCATCACCAGGTTGACCTTGCCGGCGGGTAGATCGAGCTCCCGATCCATCAGGGCGAACAGCGCGATCATGGTCAGCGGCGTCTTCGAGGAGGGCTTGATCACGCTGGCGCAGTCCGCGGCCAGGGCCGCCGATAGCTTCTTGGCGATCATGCCGATGGGGAAGTTCCACGGCGTGCTCAGCGCCACCACACCGGCCGGGCGCTGGTAGACCGTCCAGGTACAGTTCTTCGGGTGCTCCTCGAGGGTGCGGGGCCCGAGCTCGTCGATGTGCTCGCCGCAGTAACGGAAGAACCCCGCCGCGTAATCCACCTCGCCCTGGGCCTCCGCCCACGGCTTGCCGTGCTCCATGGTGAGGATGCGGCCGATCTCTTCACGGTTGGCCCGAAGCGCCTCGTCGATCTTCAGCAGCCACTCGCGGCGCTTCTCCAGGCTCGCGCGCTCGACGAGCGCGCCCTCGGCGGCACGGACGGCTTCCAGGGTCTCATTCTCGCCCATGCCCGGGAACTCGGCGAGGACCTCACCGTTGGCGGGATTGGTGACGGTAATGGGGCGGGCGCTGCCCTCGCTCCACTGCCCGCCGATATAGCCCGCAATACGGGGCAGTAACGGTGACTCGATCATGGTTTCACTCCCTGGCACAGGACGGCGCCGGAAGGCACCGCCCGGGTTTGGCTGGACCTCATCGAAGGCGACAGTACTCATCGCTCCTCGGCCCCGTCAACTCGCTATTTTGTGCGGTGTGGAAAAACCTATTGACCCCCCGCACGGCGGGGGACTAACGTCCTTTGATCACCCAGTACCAACAAGGGAGCGAACGGCGATGGTCAACCCGGTGGAGATGGATCAGTACGAACACACTGCAGCGCCCATGTTCAGCCCGGCCCTGCAGGCCATCCCCATGCCGGGTATCCGGAAGATGATCAACGTGGCCGCGCGGATGGACGACGTCATCCACCTGTCCATCGGCCAGCCGGACTTCCCGACCCCGGAGCACATCGTTGAGTCCTATATCGACGCCCTGCGCGCCGGCCAGACCGGTTACACGCTGGACGCCGGCCTGCCCGAGCTGCTTACCGCGCTCAAGGACTACTACAGCGCCCGTTACGACCGTGAGCTCACCGAGGACAACTTCCTGGTCACCACCGGCGCCACCGAGGCCATGTACCTCGCGCTCACGGCCACGGCGGCCCCGGGACGGCAGTTCATCGTCGCCGACCCGACCTTCGTCCTCTACGCACCGCTGATCCGAATGAACGGCGGCGAGGTGAAGATCATCCCCACCCGCGCCGAGCATGGCCACCAGATCGATCCCCAAGAGGTGATCGACGCGATCGGCTCGCGGACCTTCGCCATCGTGCTCAACTCGCCCAATAATCCCACGGGCACGGTCTACCCCCGGGAGACCGTCGAGGCCATCGTCCAGGAGGCGGCCTACCGCAACGTCTATGTGTTCGCCGACGAGGTCTATGATCACCTGATCCTCGACGAGATGGAGTTCCCCAGCGTGATCTCCTGCACCTCGGACCTGGATCACGTAATGGCCATCTCCAGCTTCTCGAAGACCTACAGCATGGCGGGGCTGCGCATCGGCTGGCTGATCTCCAGCCAGGGGGCGATCAAGAAGCTGCGGCGCTACCACATGTTCACCACCACGGTGGCCAACACGCCCGCCCAGTGGGCCGGCGTGACGGCGCTGACCAGCGACCAGAGCTGCGTCCGCGAGATGGTGGAGGAATACCGCCGGCGTCGGGACCGGGTCGTCGAGTTGGTGGGGCAGACCCCCTATCTCAACGGCTACGTGCCCCAGGGCGGGTTCTACATCTTCCCGTCCCTGCCCCAGCACACCGACGGGGGGCAGCTGGCGCTGCGCATGCTCGAGGAGATCGGGGTGTGCGTCATCCCCGGTGACGCCTTCGGCGAGACCACCTCCAATGCCATCCGCATCAGCTACTCGAACTCCATGGATCAGATCGAGGAGGCCTTCGAGCGGATGATCCCCTGGCTCGGCGAGCAGAAGCTGGGGCCGCGCTAGCGCCGAGCCGGGGCGGCCCCCGGGCGCGGCATGTCACCGTGGGGAGGTCGCCTGCATGGCAGGCACCTACCCACACTGCGCCCGACGCGGCGTAAGAGCGCGCCTCCCGCGCGACCTCGGCTACGGGGCAGGGCCTCTACGGTGGGGGTCGGTGGACGGTCACGGCGGCGATGCCGGAGGCGATCAGGATCCAGGCCAGCAGGCCGGCCACCACGCTGGTCATGGCAATGCCGGCGTCCAGGAGCCCGCCCACCAGCACCGGCGATGCGGCCGTGGAGAGCACCATGACCGCCTGCACCAGCGATCGGATGGCACCGAGGTGGCGGGTGCCGTAGAGCTCCACCCACAAGGCGCCGAGCAACGTCCCGGCCACCCCCATGCTGAGCCCGGCGGTGCCGAGATACACCGGCGCCCCCCAAGGGGCGTCAGCGGCGATCAACACCGCCAGCGCCGCCGCCAGCGGCGCCAGGTAGAAGGGCAGCAGGCGCTGCCCCCCGTAACGGTCCACCAGCGGCCCGGCCAGGAAGAGCGAGAGCACATGGCTCGCCCCGAAGGCGAGGAAGCTGCTCGCCAGCCAGGCCAGCGGCCAGCCCTTGGCCTCGGCCAACGGCACCTGGTGGAAGAACAGACCGGTCATGATGAACGGCGGGGCCATCACCGCCGGGATCACCCCGTAGAAACGGGTGTCACGCAGTACCTCGCCACGGCTCCAGTGACGCTGCCCACCATCGCCCTGGGCGGCCTCCGCTTCCTCACGGCGGCGGTACTCCTGGCGCCGCTCCCCGTGGCCGCGGAGCAGCCACAGCGCCGCGGGCAACACCGCCGCGAGCATCACCGCGGCCATCACCAGCCAGGTCTGCCGCCAGCCCAGCGCCGCCATCGCGGCCACCGCGATCGCCGGGAATACCGCCTCACCGGCCGGCAGCCCGAGGGTGGCGACGCTGATGGCCGTCCCGCGGCGTTCGTGGAAATAGCGCGCCATGGAGGTCTGGGCGATATGCGTCATCAGACCCTGACCACACAGGCGCAGCAGATAGAAGGCGATGGCGAGCATGACGAGATTCGCCACCGCGGCTAGGCCCGCCGCCGCCACCGCGGCCCCGGCGACCACGGCCGCGGTGAACGCCCGCAGGTCCACGTGATCGACCAACCGCCCCACCCAGACGAGGCTCACCCCGCTGGCCAGGGTGGCCAGGGAGTACACCGCCCCGAATTGGCCGTTGGTGATCTCCAAAGCGGCTCGAATCTCGCCGCCGAACACCGAGATCAGGTAGGTCTGGCCGTAGCCGGAAAGCGCGGCGAGGAGGAAACCGAAACCGAGGAAGCGCCGGTTCTCCTGGATGAAGCGCAGGTATTCCACGTACTCCTTAACCTTTGCTAGCTGCCAGCGCTCGTCGATTCGGGGAGCGATCCCGGGCCCCTGGAGCCGGGGCAGCACCTCAGAGCAGCGTTTCCCCACGACGGAGGCAGACGATAGCCAGAACCGCGGAAGGCGTGAGGGGCGCGGGTCGAGGGCGCGGACGAGCGACTGGGGGTGCCCCCTCGGAGCGAGGGAGCGGCCTCGGCCCGCGCCCCGGGATACACCCCGTCCCCCACGCACGTCGCACTGCGAGGCTCCCTGGCCGCCACGCTCCCTCCGCCAGCCAAGGCCAAACACGGCCGGGACCGCGAGCAAGCGCCAGGGGCGCGAGCCGGGGCCGCGGACGAGCGACTGGGGGGGCCCCCTCGGAGCGCGAAGGAGCGGCCCCGGCCCGCGCCCCGGGACCCAGCCGCACGGCGCGGGCCGGCGCCACGGACGAGCGTCTCGGGGTGCCCCGCTCAGCGAGTCGCCTGGAGCGCCGCCTCGAACTGCTCCACCGCCCAGTCCACCTGCTCGCTGTCGACGATCAGCGGCGGCACCCAGCGCACCACCTGGCCGCCCCAGGCACCGCACTTAATCAGCAGCAGCCCGCGCTTCTCGCACTCCTTGAGCAGCCGCGCCGAGCGGTCGCCATCGGGCCGCCCCTCGCCATCCACCATGTAGGTGCCGAGCATCAGCCCCATACCGCTGACGTTGCCGATCTCCGGATAGCGGGTCTTGAGCTCCTCGAGATGGGCCCGGAGCTGGGCGCCACGCTCGCGGGCGTTCTCCACCAGGCCCTCCTCGCGGATCACATCCAGGGTCGCGCTCGCCGCCGCGCAGGCCACCGCATTGCCACCGTAGGTGCCGCCCTGCGAACCCATCCAGCCCTTGGACATGAGCGCGTCCGAGGCCGCCATCATCGACAATGGGAACCCGCTGGCGATGCCCTTGGCGCTAACCACGATATCCGGCTCGATGTCGAAGTGCTCGAAGGCCCAGTACTTGCCGGTGCGGCCGTTACCCGACTGCACCTCGTCGAGGATGAACAGGATGCCGTGCTCCCGGCAGCGCTGCTGCAGGCCCTTCATGAAGGTGGTGTTGGCGGGGATATAGCCGGCCTCGCCCTGCACGGGCTCGATCAGCATCGCCGCCGTCTCCTTCGGCACACTGTAGGTCTGGAGGATGTAGTCCAGCTCCTTGAGACAGAACTGCGCGGCGGTCTCCTCGTCCCAGCCATACCAGTAGGTATCCGGGAAGGGCGCGACCACGACACCGCCCATCATCGGCTGCAGGCCCTGGCGGATGGGGGCGCTGGAGGTGGTGGTGGACAGCGACCCCATGGTGCGGCCGTGGAAGCAACCGCGGAAGGCGATGATGTTGGGCCGGCCGGTGGCCTGACGCGCGAGCCGGATGGACGCCTCCACCGCCTCGGTGCCGGCGTTGGCATAGACGAAGCTGTCGATGTCCCCGGGCATTAGCTCGCCGAGCCTCTCCGAGAGCTCCAGGATGGGACGGTGCTTGACGATGGCGTATTGGGCATGGATCACCTGGCCGACCTGGCGCTGGGCGGCCTCCACCACCTTGGGATGGCAGTGACCGGTACTCAGCACGCCGATACCCGAGGTGAAATCGAGATAACGATCGCCGCCCTCGTCGTAGATGTAGGCGCCCTCGCCTCGGGCGACCAGCACGCCGCTGGACTGCTTCAGCAGCGGCGAGAGATGTCCGTGATGCTCGCTCATGGTGCCTCCTCGTAGAAAAAGAAAACCGACATTACGCCGGGCGTTGCCTTGCTTCAATCCAGGCGGGCGCGAACGGACGCCCCGATCTCGTCGGTGGGCCGTACCCGCGTGCCATGCTCGGCGAGGTCGGCGGCCACGGCGGCGCGCAATCGCTGCCCCGCCGCCGCGGCGCGAGGATCCTCCTCGCCCATCCAGTCCAGCATCATCGCCGCGGTAAGCAGCATGGCCTGGGGTCCGGCAAGATTGCGGCCGGCGATATCCGGCGCGCTCCCATGGGTGGGCTCGAACATCGGCGGCTGGGAGCGGTCCGACGGGTTGATGTTGCAGGAAGGCGCCACCCCCATACCGCCGGAGAGCACTGCCGCCAGGTCGGTGAGGATGTCGCCCTGTAGGTTGCTGGCCACCACCACGTCGAAGGCCCAGGGACTGGTGACGAACTTCATGCAGGCGGCGTCCACCAACTCGTGGTGGGTCGCGATATCCGGGTACTCGGCGGCGACGGCCTCGAAGGTCTCGGAATAGAGCTCGCCCCAGTAGCGCAGCGCGTTGCGCTTGGTGATCAGGCAGACCTGGGCATGAGCCTCGCCGCCGCCGGGCAGCGGGAAGGTTCGATCGCGGCGTTCCCCGGCGCGGCGCTCGCCGGCACGCAGGCGCGCGCGCTCGAAGGCGTGGCGGATGATTCGCTCGGCGCCGCGCCGGGTGAACACCTCCACCTGGGTGGCCACTTCCGCCGGAGCGCCCGGGGCCAGGCGACCACCCTGGCCGACATACTCCCCTTCGCTGTTCTCGCGGATGACCAGCATATCGATGTCCCGCGCCCGCTCGTCAGCGAGGAACTGCGGCGCGCCCTCCAGGAGCACCGCAGGGCGCTCGCAGGTCCACTGATCGAAGCCCTTGCGGATCTCGAGCAGCGGTGACAGGGACACCGCATCCGGAAGCCAGTAGCGGTCCGGGTCATCGCGCGGGCCCGGGTCACCGAGGGCACCGAGGAGGATGGCGTCGAAGCCCGCCAGGCGCTCGCGCCAATTCTCCGGCCAGAGCTCGCCATGCTCCCGATGCCAGGCCACGGAGGGCCAATCGAAGGTCTCGAGGTGCAGATCCAGCGCGCCGTGCTCGGCCAGGCGCTCCAGGGACTGGACCGTCTCGCGCATCACCTCCGGGCCGATACCGTCACCGGGCAGCACCGCTATACGCCAGGAATCACGGCTCATGGCGGGGGCTCCTCCACTGTGGGCTGTAAATCCGGGAACGATAGCAGACTGCAGCCGGCAAACGGAGTCAACAAGATGTTGCACCGCACCAATTTCCTTGCTATGCTGCACCGCACCAGTTGGGACAACCAAAGGAGGTACATCCCATGTACGAGAAGACGATTCAGCAGATGTTCGATCAGTTCGGTCAGTTCGGCGAGCCCGTCCGGCGCCTCTCCGAGGTAGCGATGGAGCAGGCGGAGAAGGTAGCCCACCATCAGCTCGATTCGGCCCGCGTCTATGTGGACCTCGGCCTCGAGCAGCTGCGGGCGGCCTCCGAGGTGCGTGACGCCAAGGCGCTGCAGGGCTACATCGATCGCCAGCAGGACATCGCCGCGCGTTTCGGCCGCCAGGTGACCGATGACGTCGAGACTCTCGCCGGCTTCGGCCGCGAGCTCAGCGAGGCCACCACCACGGTGTCCCGCAAGGCCAATTCGAGCACCAAGGGCGGCAGCGGCAAGGCCGCCGCGTAACCCCCCGATTCCGGGGCCTCTCTCCCCCTCCGCCCGCGACCCCGTCGCCGGGCGGTTTTTTTTGTGCCCCCCTCCGCGCAGGCTCGGCAGGACCGGCATCGCCCTGATAGAATCCCGACCAATATAGTCCGGATTCACGCCACAAGGGCGAGGTAGGAACGATGATGCAGGCGCAGCCCAATGAACCCGTGGTCTTCGAGCGCGACTGTGATGCCGCGCTGATCCCATCCGGGGACACCGGGGTCATCCCGAAGGGAGCGGAGGGCATGATCACCCAGGCGCTCGGCGGCAGCTACACCGTCTACATCCAGGGCAACCTCTTCCGCATCGACGGCAAGGACGCCGACGCCATCGGCAAAGAGCCGGAGCCCACGCCCGAGCTCCCCGACGATGCCACGGAGGCGGACGTGGAGCGGCTGGTCTGGGATCAGATGCGGCGCTGCTACGACCCCGAGATCCCCATCAACATCGTCGAGCTCGGTCTGATCTACGAGTGCGACATAACCCTCCACGATAACGGCACCCGCTCGGTGGCCATCAAGATGACCCTGACGGCGCCGGGCTGCGGGATGGGCGACATCCTCGCCTACGACGTCCGGGAGAAGGTATTGCAGGTGCCCACCATCGAGTCGGTGGACGTGGAGATCGTATTCGACCCGCCCTGGTCCTTCGAGATGATGTCGGAGGCCGCGCGGCTGCAGACCGGGATGATATGAACTACTCCCGCCAAGCCTTTCAGGCTATGGCGTGAGTTTCGCGTCTCATTGGGCGTGCCGGATCATCCGGAGGATGATCCGGTCTTACCGCCCTCCACGCATCGGCCGGTTCCCGACCGGATAACTGCTGCTCGGCCCAGCTCATCAGCACCCGGG
>NZ_JBPODZ010000020.1:0-35285 GCF_052060015.1 Arhodomonas sp. SL1
CGCTGAGGCCTGGGTTTGGCTCACCGAAGCACGCCGGCTGATGCGGCGGCTAACCGTCTAATTTGTAAACACCCTCTCAGGACGCTCGGGAACATCTCCCGGGCCGCGTCCGTATCAAACATCTTCTGGCCCAAGGTCTGGACATCTTCGATGTGCCCATCATTGACCTTGCCCATCCAGAAGCCGAGACCCTGGGTATCGGGCGCACGCCCGAACAGGGCCACGTACAGCTCAGTCGCCTGAGTGCGGGTAACTGCCATGTGATTTCCTCCTTGCAAGGAATTTTGGCGGTTCATTGTTGCAGGACGGTTGACCCGGAGGCCGGGCTCATCCCGTATATGATCCTAGTCCCGGCCCAGTGGCCGGCGATGTGATGAGGATCACGAGGAAAACGCATTCCCGCGTCCTCCGATCACGGACAGGACAGTAGCAAAACCGCAACGGGGTGTCATCCGGAAGCGACGCGGCGCAGCCGCCGCCGCCAGGCCAGCGCCGGGCGTTCGACGCCGTAATGCACCAGCGCCGCCAACGCGCTCACCCAACCGAGGTAGGAAAGCGCCCGGGCAAGACCCGCTTCAGCCAGGGGCAGGCCGCTCCAGAGCACGAGGAAATGCCCCAGGAACACGTTGTAGGAGAGGTGGCCGAGCCACTCGTCCCAGGGCCGGCGCCCGCGGCGGGCGAGGAGTTGCACCGCGGCGACGGCCACCACCAGCCCCAGCAGTACCTCGCGGTTGTGGGGGCGTGACAACACTCCCCCTCCCTGTAGGGCCAGGGCCCACAGGATCGCTGCGCCGAAGCTGCCGGCCACCACCACCCAAGCGGGTATCCTGCCCAACCGCTTGTGGCCGCGATACAACAGCGCGCCGAGCAGGAAAATGAACAGCACCCCCGGGAGGAGCCGATAGCCCCACCAGTCGGTGTGCAGCCAGCCCACGGCGGCGACGGCCTGAAAACCGAGGCTCACCACAAGCGCCGGCCCGCGCAGGGGGGTGAGCAGCAATAGCGGGGCGAGCAGATAGAACTGCAACTCCGCGCCCAGGGACCAGGCCGGGGGGATGAGGGTGTGGGCGTCGCTGCCGTTGAACATGTACAGGTTCAGGGGGATGACCAGGAGGTTGTCCAGCAGTGCCGGGGCGTCCGGCGTCGATTGGATGTAGCGGGTGGTCTCGCCGGTGATCAGGTGCCAGAGCAGGGTGAGCCCGGCAAAGGCCAGATAGGCGGGGAAGATCCGCAGGGCGCGGTCCGCGTAGAAGCGTGGCACGGCGGCGGCGTGGTCATAGTGGCGGTACAGCAGCCCGGCCATGACGTAGCCGGAGAGGCAGTAGAAGCCCACCACCGCGCTGACCCCCGGGTTCAGGCCCAGGATTCGGAAGCCGTCGTGGGACAGGGCCACCAGCGCCGCGAGGAGGAAACGGAAGCTGCCGAGCACAGGGGCCTACCAGAAGCGCCAGCGCAGCCCGGCGCCGATGCGGGTGGTGCGGTACTCGAACAGCGCCAGGTTGGCGCTGCGATCGCGGTGGACCAGCTCCACCTCGGCGGTGAGGCGGGCCCCGAGCTCCCACTGCGCGGACAGCGCCACCCGGCGCAGGGTGGTCTCACGGCGGACGTCGCCGAAGAAGAACGGGCTGAATGCCTCGTCGTCGCGCTCACGGTACCAGCGCAGCTGCGCACCCAGCTCCAGGCCCGGGCGCAGGGCATGGGTGACGCCGAGCTCGGCGCCGTATAGCTCCTGATCGCCACCGGCGCGGGGGCCCTGGGCCTGGTCCTCGCCGGTGAAGAGCTCGCCGTAGCCGCGCCAGTCGGCTTGCTGATAGCGCAGGCCCAAGCGCAGGAAACGGCTGTCGCCATCACCCCCGCCCCCGTTGTCGTAGCGCTCGGTGTGGCCGTCGATCCCGGCATAGGCGCCCCAGTGCGGCCCCATCCGCTGGCGCAGCTCCCCGGCCAAGCGGTTCATGCGCAGCCGCTCGCCGGTGCGCTGGTGGTAGCGCAGGTGATGGGCGGACACGGAGAAACCGCCACCGGCCCAGGGGAGCGGGCCCTCCAGCCCGCCGCCGGCGAGGGCGAGGGTGTTGTCGTACTCCGAGAGCTCGCCGTGGCGCTCCCGACTGAGCGCCACCTCGGCAAAGGGCCGCCACCGGCCGCGGCGGGCGATGCGCGCGTCGAGATCGAGGCGGAGGGAGCGGTCGCCGCGCTCGCGGTTGTCTTCGGCGATCGCCAGCTCGAAGGGCTCGCCGTCGATGCGCACGCCGATGCGCTCGGCGGCGGTACCGTTGTTGACGTTGCTCGAGTAGCCGGCATGGGTCCCCAGGGCTAGGTAGGGTGCCCATCGGCCCTGCTGGTCGTTCGCGGCCTTCGCAGCCTCCGCGCCCCCCGCTTCCGCGCCACGGATGTAGCTGTCCAGCACCTGGCGGACCCGCCGGGGGGTGTCCACCCGTTCACTGAGGGCCTCGAGCTCACGGAAGGCGCGGCGGGCGTTGCGCCGGTCACCGAGCTGGTCGTAGGCGATGGCGAGATCCAGTTGCGCCCCGAGGTTGCGGGGCTGCAGCAGCACCAGCCGCTCCAGGGCGTTGACGGCGTTGCTGTAGTCGCCGGCGCGCATGGCCGCCACGCCAAGCCAGAGGTTGTAGGCGGGGCGCTCCGCCCAACGTGCCTCGTGCTCGAGCAGCAGCGCCACCGCCGCCTCGGCGTCACCGAGCTCCAGGTGGGTGGCGGCACGCTCGGTCAATGCCTCCAGCGGGACCGCCTCCTCCGCCATCGCAGCCGGGCCGATAGCGAGGGCGAGCGCCAATACCACCAGCGCGCCGGACACGCGCGCCCGCCGGCATACGGCCAGCACTGCCCGCGTGGCGCTCATACGCCCTCGCCCAGGCCGTAGAGCACCACGGCGGCACTGCGCCCGCGGATGGCCTCCGGGCCCAGGCAGCGAAGCTCCGGGGCCTCGCCCAGGCCTTCCCGGGTCTGCGCCGAGAGCAACAACGGCTCGCCGCGGCGGTTGCTCAGGGCCTGCAGCCGCGCCGCGACGTTCACCGTATCGCCCAGCGCGGTGTAGGTGCGCCGCATGGTGGAACCCAGATTCCCCACGGTGGCGGGGCCGGTGTGCAGGCCAATGCCCAGGCGGATGGAGACCCCCTCGCCCTCCTCGCGGAGCTCGTCGCTGAGCCGCTCTGCGGTGACCAACAGATCCCGCGCCGCGGTATAGGCGTGGGCGCGATGATCGGTATCCGCCAGCGGCGCCCCCCAGAAGGCCATTACGGAATCCCCCATGTACTTGTCAACGGTGCCGCGATGGCGATGGATCACGGCGGTGAACTCGCTGAACACCCGCTGCATGAGCGCCGCCAGCGCCTCCGGGCTACGCCGTTCGGCCACCGGCGTGAAGCCTCGCATGTCGGCGAACATCACCGTGATCTCCCGGCGTTGCGCCTCCAGGTCCGCGGGGTCGGCGCCGCTGCGCACCAGCTCGCGGATCACCGGTGGCGGCAGGTAGCGGGAGAACTGCCGGTACAGCCGGCGCCACTGCCGCTCCGCCCCGAGCAGCCGCAGGGGGGTGAGGGCCACCAGCAGTAGCGCGGCGAGCACCACGGGCTCCGCGGGCGGCAGATCGAGGCCGGCACGGTGCCAGGCGATCAGGTTGACCACCAACCACAACCCCGCCATGAGGATAAGCCCCGCCGGACCGGCAAGGGCACTGCGGCGGACATAGAGCCCGACCGCCGCGGCCGCCAACAGCAGGTCCACGAACAATAACAGAACACCGGCGGCACGGGGGCGCACGGGGAAGGCGCCGTCCAGCGCCGCCGTGAGCACCTGGGCATGGACGGCCACGCCGGGCGCGAGCCCCTCCCGGGGGGTCGGGACGGAGTCGGCGAGACCCACCGCCGTCGCGCCGACCAGCACCGGGCGGTTGGCGAGCACCCGGGCCGGCACGCGGCGCGCCAAGACGTCGGCGGCGGAGACGTACAGGAAGCCCTCCGAATCCTGCCGGTACGGCAGCCGCGTCTCCAGCGAACGGTCCAGGGGCACCGAGATGCCCGTTGCCTCGCCGCCGAGGTGCAGTCGGTAGGCGGCGTCCCACACCCCCGCGCCCCGCTGCAGCTCAAGGTGCTCCGCCCCGAGGAAGGCGCGCAACACCGTCAGGCCGAGGATGTCATAGCAACCCTCGCTGAGACAGACCAGCGGGGCGAAGCGTCGGATGGCACCGTCGCCGTCGACGATCGGGGTGATATGGCCGGCCCGGGAGGCCTCGGCGAGGGCTTGCGTATTGCCGACGAAGCCACTGGCCCGCGGCAAATCGGCGAGCCGGGCACCCTCGACGCGTACCCCCTGCGCCGGACGGCCCGCGCCGCCGGGGGGATCCGCCGCGAAGCTCAATGCCTGGGCGAGGAGCACCCCCGGGTCGGCCACCGCGCGGGCCAGTCGGGCATCACCGCCCGGTTCCCGCCCGGGCTCCGGCAGCAGGACATCCAGGCCGACGGCGGCGACGTCGTAGTCCCCACGCAGGCGTTCGATGAGCTCCGCCAGGGTTTCCCGGGGCCATGGCCAGGCCCCGATCTCTCGCAGGCTCGGCTCGTCCACAGCGACGATCACCACTCGGGTCTCGCGTGCCGGCGGGGCGACGGCGGCGATGCGCCAGTCGTGGAGGGCAGTGTCCACGGGCGTGATGGGCAGGCCGGGGACATCGAGCCGGGTGAGCACAAGGGCGAGGCCCAGGCACAGCCCGGCGAGCAACACCGGTATGGATCGACGACCGGGCACCGGTCACCGGAACCAGTCGATCGCCCCTACGGCCTCGCGGCCATCATCGAGCTTGCGGGTGAAGAGCATGCCGGCCTGATCACCGCCGGGGCTGACCACACCGCTGACCACCGTCTTCCCACCCTTGGTCGCACGGCGGAAGCCGCCGTCGTCCCGGACGGGGCCATCCGCGGCCACCCGCACCCGCTCGCCGAGCGCGGCGGAATCCACATCGAAACGGGTATCGAACTTGCGGCGGTTGAAATCGACGGTGAGCTCCGGGTCGAGCACCTCGGCCCCTGACAGGGCCTCGCCATCACGGATGAAGGCCTGGGAATCCCCCATGTTGAACGCTACCACCCCCTGGTCCGGCAGGCTCACGCCCGGGCGGGTCCATTCCCGTGGCGCCATCAGCCCAAACACACCATTGGCGGCCATCATCGCCTGATCGTCGCGCCGGACATCGATCACCGAGTCGTCCTCGGCGAAGCGTGACCAGCGACCCCAGGTGATATTGCCGCGCACCGCCTGATAGCGCTCGCGCCGCTCCGCCTCTTCGCGCGCACGCTCCTCGACCTCGCCGGCATTGCGCCGCTCGGAGATCTCCTCCGCGGAATCCTCGGCGATGCGGTCGCGATCGCTGTCGGGGCGCGAACCCTCCTCGCCTTCTGGCTCCGGCGCGCCACTTCCACGATCCGATACAGCTTCCTGGCCGTCAGGCGGCAAGCCGTCCCCCGGAGATGCTTCCTCGTTGATACCGGTGTCCTCATCATCCGTATTGATCCCGTCAGCCGGCGGCTCATCGCTGCCGACGCTGCCCTCCTCCTCGGGCTGCCTCTCTCCGGTTCCATCCGGCGCATCACCTGGGGCAACACCGTTGTCCGCTTCGACGACGCGTGCCGCTGCATCCCCGCGCTTGACCTCGAGCAGCGCATCCTCTTGGTCGCCGGCGAACAGCTCGCGTACGCCATCGCCTGCGCAGGCACCGAAGCCCTCGCGCAGGCAGTCCTCATTGAACGGTGATACCGCCACCCCGCCCTCATGCACCGAGACCCGGGTCCTTTCATCATTGGCATAGGTCGCAAAATCGGTACCGCGCACCCCGATCGCCGCCACCGGGGTATTGAGCCGATAGCCGCCCCTGTTACGCTCACCGGCATCCCCGGTGGTGTTGCGCGTCACACCCTGCTCATGGACCAGACGCACGCGACTGTCCTCGGGATGCTCGGGGTCGTAGTCGTAGACCTCCACGCGTACGGCGGATTCCGGCTTGAGACTGAGAAAGGCACCATCGCGGAAGCGGATATGGACATTACCGCCGGAGCCAGTAACGATTCGGTCACCGACGCGGATCGGATCGCCCCGCTCGGGGCTGCGCTCGCGCTCGCCCTGGGACACGGTGACCTCGCCGATGGCGAAGACGACCTCGCCGGCCGCCCCGCCGGCCATGGCCGAAGCCGGAGCCAGCGTCAGCCAATGGAGTGCCAGCGCGATGATCAGCCAACGGACGAGGGCCGGGCCCCGGTGCCAGCGTGTTGCCGCCACGGCGATCTCCTTTCTCGGGCGTGCTTCGATGGAGTATAGCGAAAGGAGTATACTTGCACAGATATGGCCGAGTCGACGAGCGCAATGAGCGAGAATAACCCGCGGCGCATGGGCATGGCGCTGAGCACGCTGCGCCGCTTCGAGTTGCTGGAGCCGTTGAGTGACGACGCGCTCACGCAGCTCAGCCACCACATGAGGGCGCTACGGGTGCCGCGGGGTAACCGGGTGGTGGCGTGCGGTGATCAGGCCCGGGCGGTGTATTTCCTCCTCGAGGGGCGGGTGAAGGTGGTCCAACAGACCGCGAACGGCCGGGAGCTCGGCCTCGCTTGGCTGGACGCCGGAGAGTGCTTCGGTGAGATGGCGCTCATCGACGACCGGCCCCGGTCCGCCGATGTGATCACCGTGAGCGATTCGTTGCTGTTGCTGCTGCCAGCGCAGCCGGCACGAGCGGTCCTGCTGGACAACCCGGAAGTCAATCAGCGCACGATGCGCCGGCTGGTGGGACTGGTGCGACGGGACAATGAGCAGCGCACCCTGCTCGGCACCGGCAACGCCTTTCAGCGGGTGTGCGCCTTCTTGCTCTCCCTCGCCCCGGAGCGGCCGAAAAGGGAGGGCTGGGCACTGGAGCGATCGCTGACCCACGAGGCCATCGCCTCGATGACCGACACCACCCGGGAGACCGTCTCCCGGGCCTTCGGCTGGCTCCGCGAGCAGGGGATCGCCGAGAAGCGCGATGGCGGGCTGTTCATCACCGATACCGAGGCCCTGACCCGCCTGGCCGGCGGGGGGCCACGCGCCGACTGAACGCGCTCCAACGCCTCAGCGTTGCAACGGTGGCAGGGCGACGATGGCGCCGTCGTCGCGCAGCACGATCACACCAGCGGCGTGGAGCCGCTGCACCACCGCCCTCGTCGTTTCGGGGTGCGCCCCGAGGGCCGCCGATAGGGTGGCGACCCCGGCCTCCACGGTGCCGCCGGCGTCGGCGAGCCACCGCTCCACGGCCGCCAGCCAGCGACCCGGAGAGACCCGCTCCGCCCCCCAGGCGGTGATCTCGTCGGCCAGCGAGAGGGCCCGTGCCGGCTGTTCGCGGCACAGGCGGTGATATTCGGGCCAGCTCAGTCGGCGGAGCTCGCAATCACTGCGGGCGCACGCCATCGGCCGGGGCCCCGGCTGGGGCCAGAAGCGGAGCCGCTCGCTGGCGAGCTCCCCGGGCAGGATGTAGTCGAGGCTGGCCCCCGGCTGCGTTGCGCTGACGATGGCCAGGCTGCCCGAGCGCAGGATCCACAGCCC
Organism: Arhodomonas sp. SL1; assembly: GCF_052060015.1. NCBI lineage: Bacteria > Pseudomonadati > Pseudomonadota > Gammaproteobacteria > Chromatiales > Ectothiorhodospiraceae > Arhodomonas > Arhodomonas sp. SL1. The sequence goes on from NZ_JBPODZ010000020.1 coordinate 7,570, forward strand.
CTCCGCCCGGTCGGGGCATTGCAGAGTCGCCCCGCAGTGGAGCCACCATGGCGTGCCCGCCTCGCGCAGGGCGTCGTCGCTCATCCCGCGCCCTGGCGCGCTAGGTCCGCCTCGACCATGACCCGGGCCAGGGTCTCCACACCGGTGGCGGATTCCCAGCCCAAATCGCGCCGGGCCCGGGAGGCATCCCCGCAGAGCACGTCCACCTCGGCGGGGCGGTAGAACGCCGGGTTGACGCGGATCACGGTGCGCCCGCTGGTGGTGTCGATCCCCACCTCCTCGATGCCCTGCCCCTCCCAGCGGAGCTCCATACCGACGGCCGCCGCCGCCAGGGTGACGAACTCCCGCACCGAGACCGTCCGGCCGGTGGCGAGGACGTAGGTGGCGGGTTCGTCGGCCTGCAGCATCCGCCACATGCCGTCGACGTATTCCGGGGCGTAGCCCCAGTCGCGCTGGGCATCCATATTACCGAGCTCGAGGACCTCCTGGCGGCCGAGACGGATCCTGGCGATGCCGGTGGTGATCTTGCGGGTGACGAACTCCGCGCCGCGCAACGGCGACTCGTGGTTGAACAGGATGCCGCTGGTGGCGAACATCCCGTAGGCATCCCGGTAGTTGACGGTCATCCAGTGGGCGTAGAGCTTCGCCGCGCCGTAGGGGCTGCGGGGGTAGAACGGGGTGTCCTCGTTCTGCGGCATGGCCATGGCCTTGCCGAACATCTCCGAGGTGGAGGCCTGGTAGAAGCGGATCCCCGGATCCACCAGGCGGATGCCCTCGAGCATGTTCACCGCGCCCACGCCGGTGATCTCGGCGGTGGTCACCGGCTGGTCGAAGGAGACACCGACGAAGCTCTGGGCCGCCAGGTTGTAGACCTCGTGGGGCCCGACACGCTGGAGCAGCCGGATGATGGCGGAGAGGTCGGTGAGGTCCAGGGTCACCAGCTCCAGATTCTCATGGGCGGTCAGCCCGAGGGCCTCGAGGCGCCAGAGATTCAGAGCGCTGGTCCGGCGGTAGGCCCCGTAGACGCGATAGCCCTTGGCCAGCAACAAATCGGCGAGATAGGCGCCGTCCTGGCCGGTGATGCCGGTGATGATCGCGCGCTTGTCGCTCATGCGGGTGCTCTCCTGGATTCCTTGCGGCCGTAGCGGGCCAACGCCCTTTCATAAAACGCCTCGATCTCCGGCTCCGTATAGAACCAGCGGAGCTCCTGCGCCGGCGGATCATCGCCGTAATAGATGCGCCGGATTACCTTCTCATCCAGGCGAAGCCGGGACTTGAAGGCCTCATAATGCTCGGCGATCAGGGGTTTGCCGCCGGTGGTGTTATGGGTGGTGACTTCGATGCCGGAATAGCCGAGGCATTGCTCCAGGGCGTCCTGCCAGTACTCCGCCCCCTCGAGGGTGACCACCAGGATGCGCAGGCCGTCTTCAGTGACGCAGCAACGCTTGCGCTCCTTGTCGAAGCGATGGCGCTCGAAGAACGCCGGATCGATCTCCAGCAACGGATGGGGCCGACGTAGGAAGTGCTCCATCATATGCTCGAGCACGGCCCGGCAGTGCTCGTAGGTCACCTCCTCGGCCTTCAGGGTGCCTCGGCGCGTGACTTGGTCCTCGAGGTGCTGGAAGACCCCGGAGATCACCCGGGACAGGGGCTCGCGCATGGACGAGACCACGGTGAGTTCGCGCCCGAGGAGGTGGTTGTAGCGCACCAGATCGCGAACGATGGTTCGCTCCCGGGCGAGGCGGTCGGGGTCCATCCCCGCCGGCAACCGCAGCACACCGGCGAGGGCCTGATTGTGGTGGTTATGCAGCACCCGCTTGTGATAATCCGCGCCGCCCCCGTGGGTGGCCAGATATCGGCCGATGGAGTGATAGAGGCTAACCGAACCGCTCTTCTCCGGGGCATAGACCAGGACCTCCTTGCCGGCAAGGGGGCCCTTGTCGTCCCCGGACTCGCCGTCGATGCCCTCCTCCAGGTAGCGCAGGTCCTGGAGCTCGTGGCGCTCGGCGGCACTGAGCCCCCCATCACCGGCGCTGCCAACAACCGCCACGGTCTCCGCCCCGGCCGGCGCGATACGCAACGGCCAGTCCAGGGCACCGGTCAGCAATCCCTTGATGCGCTCCACGTTGTCGGACCAGCGCAGCCGCTCGACACCGTCGCTGACGGGGTGGGTGCCGGCGCGGTAGCGCGCCAGCCACGCCCGAAGGGAGCCGGCCATGGCGTCGCCGTCGGCGGCATTGAAGAACCAGGCGTTGTCGTCGCCGGCCACTTCGCGGAACACGGGGATGTCCCGGGCGATGATGGGTAGGCCGTGGTTGGCGGCCTCGACCAGCGGTAGCCCGAAGCCCTCGCCCTCCGAGGCGGCGAGCAGGGCGTCGCTCGCCGCGTAGACCGCCTCGAGATCCGCATCGCTGATACCCGCCAGCCAGTGGAGACGCTCACCGTTTTGCGGGTGGCCGCGCAGCCGCTGAACGGTCTCCGGGATGTTGCGGCGCTCGCTGTCCGGCAGGCCCATCCACCCCTCGCCGCCGACGATCACCAGATTCACCGCCTCGCCATCCGTCCACAGGCGCTCGAAGGCCTCCAGGGTCTGGAGATGGCCCTTGCGGGGCTCGATCGTGCCCACCATGGTGATGGTGATCCCGTCGCGCAGCCGCTGGAGCAGCCGGTCGTCGAGGGTCGTGGCCCCTGCGTCGCCGGTATTGCCACCGTCGAGCTCGGCGCCGAGTCGCGCGTAACCGAGGTGCAGATCGTCCTCGCGCTTGAGGCCATGGGCGGCGAGCCAGTCCCGCGTCTCCCGCGCGACGGTCTCCGAGATCGCGATGAGGCCATCGGCCACCCGGGCCACCGCCTGGAGCCAGCGCGCATGGGCGCGGTCGTTGTCCCGCGGGAACCAACGCGGGTGGGTGGCCGGCAGGATATCGTAGACGCTGAAGTAGATCCCCACGCCCCGACGGCGCCAACGCTCGAGAATCCCATTGTGACAAGCCTGCAGGGCCCCTTCGCGATCGAAGTCGGCGGCGAGGAAGAGGTCACCGGGCCGGACCTCCACCGGCCGTTCGCCGGCACCGGCACGCGGGAGACCAAGCAAATCGCAGGTGTAGGGATGGGCGTAGCGGTAGTGGTCGCCGCTGTCGGCGAGGAAAACCGGCTCGATGCGATAACCGGTCGGTGGATCCTCGACCAGCGCCCGGATCTGGGCGCGCACCACCCGCTGGATACCGGTGCCCAGGTCATGGCGGCGGATCGCGCTGGCGTCCACCAAGAGCTGTCGTTGCGCGGGGCGCACCAGCGCCGCCAGGGATTGGGCCGCTCCACGCAGCGCCGCCTCGTCCGGCGCGCCCCCCGTGAGGCGCTGGATCGCCGCCACCAGCCGGCGTTCGCGCAGCACCGGCGCGCGCGCGTGAAACGCTTCGACGGCGTCGCGGTAGAGGCGGCCGATGCGCTCGGGATGGCAATGCGCACGCAGAAAGGCCCGGCCGCGCTCGCCGAATTCCCTCCGTTCGCCCGCGTTTTCGAGCAACCCCCGGAGGGCGTCGGCGAGCTGGGTGTCGGTGAAATCGGCGGGTAGCTTGCAGACGACGTCGTCGGGGAACTCCGCGGCACTGCCGTGATCGTTGACCACCGTGGCCAACCCGCGGGCGAGGCAATCGAGCACGGCACCGGAGCTCTCGCCGCGGCTGCTGGTGCGCAGTTGTACCGCTACATCGGCGGCTGCGAGCCAGTCGCCGTACTGTTCCGCGTCCAGGTAGCCGGTCACGGAGATGGATTGCGCGGCGCCGGCCGCCTTGACCTCGTCGAGCACGCGGTTGGTGTAGTCGCTATGGCTGACCCCGCCGACGAAGGCGAGGCGCGCACCCTCCCGGGCTAGCCCACCGCTGCGCCAGGCTTGGAGGAGACGGTGATTGAGCTTGGTGGCGCCGAGGTTGCCGAAGGAGCAGACCAGCAACACGTCCTCGTCGATGCCCAGGCGCTGCCTGGCCGCCCGCCGGTCCTCATCCGCCGGGACCCGGCGCAGGTGCGGAATGACTGCCCAGCGGCGCGCCACCTCCGGGTCCAGCCACTGTGTTCCCAGGTCGCGGGCATGCGCGGAGTGCACGACGACGCCGGCCGCGGTGTCGACGACCTCGCGGTTGAAGGGAAGGGACCAGAGCGCGTCCTGCTCGCCGCCTTCGCGCAGCCGCAACAGGCCGGTGTAGCCATGAGTGCGATAAACCAACGGCGCACCGAGCTCGCCACGGGCGGCATACATGTGGCCGAGATAGAAGTCGTGAAGGACCACCGTCCCGGGATGGCGCGCCAGGAGCTCCACCATGCCGGCGTGGAAGTGGCTGTTGCCCATCTGATAGACGATGCGGTCGAAACGGTGGGCGTTGGTATCGAACCACTGGGGGGAGCGTATGGGGAAATTGGCGGTGAGGCGCGCCGCATCCACCTCGGGGTATTCGGTGACGAGCTCGACCTCGTAGTAACGGGCCAGCTCGGGGATCAGCTCGGCGCTGTAGTCCGCGATTCCGCTGCGCTGCGGCGGCAGGGGGGATACATAGGCCAAACGGGGACGACCACCGGGACGCACCGCTGCGTCGGCCTCGCGGACGCCCGGCAGCCCTTCGGAGACGCCGGTGACGATGCGTTCCGGATCGATGGCGAGCTCCGCGGCCCACTCTGCGGCGGCCCCAGCGTCACGCACCAGCACCCGATCGGCGTTCTTGAGATCCTGCAACCGCCGATTCCATACCGGCCCGTCCCGCTCCGGACCCAGCCCGGCGAGCTCGCCGATGCCCAAAATCGTCCATGGGTTCCGCTCCAGGCGCCCTACCGAACACACGGCGCCGTCGCCGAAGCCGATGCTGGCATCCGGCAACACCACCACATCCGCCCCGGATTCACCAATGACGTGCTCGCGCAGGAGCTCGCTGACCCGCTGCGCCCATTCATTCGCCGGGGCGGCACCACCGCGCTCCGCGACACACGGGAAGGTGTGCAGCCGAATATTCAGGCCTGGAAAGGTATCCGCCAGCCACTGCCGGATGCCGGCCACGCCGGGCAACGCCTCGTTGAGCAGCACCGACCACTGTTCGCACGGCCCGCCCCCGGCGCATGCCTCGATCACCCCCTGAGCCGCTCCCCGGGCCCCCGTATCGAGTTGGACGTGTTGCAGGTCGACAAGGACATGCATGGGCGTCGGCCCCGGATCAACCATGTTCTTGTCCCCCATTACGCAAGGCGTCATAGAAGCGTTCAGCATTGTCACCGAGATGACGTCCCTTCCGCATTCCGGCTGCCGGGGCAGCCTCCGCCGGACCCGTTTCGCCTCCATGCAGGCTGCGTCGGGCGTAGCCCATGGCCCGGTCATGGAGCGCTGGCCAGCCGCGAAGCAGGCGCTGCAGCCGCAGCGCCAATTGCGGCCGTTGCCACAGCCAGCGCACACCGCGCCGCAACATTGCGTGCATGATACGGCGAAGCTTCGACACCGCGCGCCGGATGACACCACCGGGCGCGCGAAGCCCCCGCATTAGCACACGGAGCGGACCGGTAATCCGCCAAGATGTACTCTGGCGCAAGGTTTGCAGATCAGCGCGGGCCGACTCGAGCTGACGTGAAGTGATGTTCACTTTGCGCTCGAGTTCCGAGCCCCGAGACTCTAGCCGTTGATTAGCGTGTTCAAGCTCCGTGATTCGCTGCATCTGCTCATTCAGACGTTCTCCCTTCAGCGTCAGCTCGCGCCGCGCCTGCAGAAGTTCATCATTGCGTTCGTTGAGCCGTTCCTCCGCAGTCTCTCGCTTGGCTTCGGCACGACTGGCACGGGCCTGCAACTCCAGTAATCGGTCCTGGAGCTTGCCCTCGCGCTCCCGTGCCGCCTCCGCCCCGGCGGCAATATGCTGCAGGCGTTGATCGAACCGCGCCGCCATGTCGTGTAGCCATATGCCGCGGTTCTCGGAAAACCACTCATCCAGGGCGTCGTGCAGGGGCCCATCCCCGGACGCCTGGGCGATTACCGCGTAGTCGGGGCTGACGTCGAAGAGCACGTCGTGCAGCCCGATCCGATCCCGTTCCGGCAACCCACTCGGGCTCTGGAGACCGATGGCGGCCGCCCGCGAGAAGCCGTGATACTCGGGCAGAAAGCGCAACAGATTGGCGGGGATGGGCTGCGTGTGGGTGGGGTCGGTATAGAACCGTGAGACACCGACGGCGACGTTCTCGCTGTTAGGGGTCTCCATGATCAGCACACCACCGGGGCGCAGGACGCGCCGGGCCTGCCGCACAAGCGCCTGAAGCTGTTCGAAGGGGATATGCTCGACGAAATGGAAGGCGGTGATCAGATCCCAGCTCGCATCCGCCTGCGCAGCCAGGTATTCGCAGGCGTCCGCTTTCACGGCGTCAAGTCCGCCCTCGACGCAGGCGCGAAGCATGCCCGAGTCCAGATCCACCCCCCGGCCCTCGATGCCCCGTCGGTGCAGTAGCTCCAGCCACTCCCCGCGGCCGCATCCGAGATCCAGCACGTCCGGCGTGCGACCCGCCTCCTGCAAGGCGCGAACCACCGGCCAGTACACCTCCAGCCGGTGGGATATATCCTCACGGCTACCGCGGTAGCGGTCCTCGAAGGCCCGGTAGAAATCCGCACTGTCCATAGTCGGTTGCTGGCTCATTGTTATCGTATATCCCCAATTCCGCTACGGCTCTCGCAGCGAGCGCGCCAGCATGTCGCTGATCGGCTTAGCGATATAGGAGAACAACGTGCGCTCGCCGGTCTGGATCATGGCCGTGACCGGCATGCCCGCCTGCAAGGAGAGCCCCGCCTCGCGCAGCTCGCGCAGGCCGTCCTCGGTGACCCGGATCCGTGTGAGGTAGTACTCCGTGCCGTCCTGCTCGTTCTGCAGCGTCTCGGCGGATACCGAGTGGACGACACCGGTGATCTTGGTCACCAGGCTCGTGTCCAGAGCGGGGAAGCGAAGGTTCACATCCTGGCCCTTGTCGACATTGTCGATATCGTCCGGGGCGACCCGGGCGCGGATGATCAGCTGGTCGGTGGTCGGCACCACCTCCATGAGGGGATCACCGGCACTGACCGCAGAGCCCAACGTGTGTACGTTCAACCCGACGACCTCGCCGCTGACCGGTGCCTCCACCCGGGTGAGCTCGACGCGCTGCTCCAGGGCAGGGATCCGGGCACGGGCGTCGATCACCTCGGCGCGGGCCTCGCCGAGCGCGCCGGAGACATCGCGATTGTATTCACGCTGGCGTAGCCGCCGCGCATTGCGCGTGGCCTCGATCTCGGCGCGAAAGCGCCGGATCTCGGCACGGCTTGAGGCACGCTCACTCTCGAGCTGCATCTGCCGGCGCTGGGCCTCGCGGAGGTCACGCTTATTGGACAGTCCCTCCTCATAGAGCCCGCTCCACTCCTCGACCTCCTGGCGGTACGAGCTGATCTGCTCCTCGAGACTGCCCAACACCTGCTCGAGACCCGCGATCTGGGCCTCGTAGGTGGCGATCTGGCGCGACTGCTGCTCGAGCTCGCTCTCCAGCGCGGCACGACGTGTGCGGAAGATCGCCTGCTGAGTCGCACGGACCTCCTCGAGATCCATGCCCTCCACCGGCTCTTGCAAGGCCCCAGGAAAGGTAACCTCCTCGGCCCCCTCCTGTTCCGCCTGCAGCCGGGCGCTGCGTGCCAATGCCGTATACAGCCGGCCCCGCATGACGTTGAGCTCGGAACGGGCCCGTACCGGATCGAGCTCCACAAGCGTTTCACCGGCCTCCACGCTACTGCCCTCCTCCACGTGGATGGCCCGGACGACACCGCCCTCGGGATGATTCACCGTCTTGCTACTGGAGTCCACCGCCATGCGGCCCTGGGCCACCACCGCGCCGGATAAGGGTGCCGTCAACGCCCACACGCCGAATACGCCGAACACCACCAGCAGGATAAGCCAGCCCAGGAGTACGTAGCGACGATAGTTCCCCGATGGACCGGAACCGGATTTACGGGAGCTGCGCTGCCCTTCCAGTAAGGTCGGTCCGTCCTGATTCTCAGCCATCGCCAGGTGTGACTCCGTCCCCGCCTTGTGTGGTCCCTGCCGGACCGATGTTGGTTACCCGCCCCCGCTGGCCACCGGCCACGGCCGCGCGCCCCTCCCCCTTCTGCCCTGGTGAGAGTTTGGCCAGGACATCGTCGCGGCTGCCGTACGCAGCCATCTGGCCATCACGCAGGACCAGGATCTTGTCCACCCGCCCGAGGATGGAGCGCCGGTGGGTGATCACCATTACCGAAGCACCATTGGCCCGGAGGCGGACTATCGCCTCGACGAGGGCCTGCTCGCCCTGGTCGTCAAGGTTGGAGTTGGGCTCATCGAGGACGATGAGTCGGGGGTTGCCATACACCGCCCGCGCCAGGGCCACCCGCTGGCGTTGCCCTGCCGACAGGGTGCCGCCCCCGGACCCCACCATGGTGTCGTAGCCGTTGGGAAGGTGGCGGATGAGCTCATCGACGCCCGCGAGCCGCGCGGCCTCGACAACGGCATCGGAATCCACCTCGCCGAAGCGGGCAATATTCTCGGCCACTGTTCCGTTGAACAGCTCGATATCCTGAGGGAGATAGCCGATGTGCGGGCCGAGCTCGTCGCGATTGTACTGCCCGATCTCTGCGCCATCGAGGCGCACGCTGCCGGCGAAAATCGGCCACACTCCGAGACCGGCACGCGCCAGCGTGGACTTGCCTGAGGCACTGGGCCCGATGACCGCCAGAACCTCTCCGGGCTCCACGCTCATGGATATCCCGCGCAGGGTGGGCTGTCGCGTCGCCGGAGGCCCGGCCACCACCCTGTCGAACTGCCAGGCACCCTGGGGGGGCGGCAGGGACATGGAACGATGCCGGGGTGGATGGTTCTCCAAGAGCTGCACCAGACGCTGATAGGCAGACATGGCGCCTCCGATCTGGCGCCAGCTGCCGATGAGCTGATCCACCGGTCGCAGGCCCTGGCCCATGAGTATGGCACCGGCGACGATGGCACCGGCGGAGACCTCGCCGCGGATGGCGAGCAACGCGCCGACGCCGTACGCGAGCGCCTGAGCCCCCATGCGGAAGGTACGGCTGAGATGGCTGAAGGTGCCGGCGCGGTCACTGGCGTAGGTCTGATGCTCGAGGGTCCGGGTTTGATAATCCCCGAGCCGCTCGCGGATGGCGGGGTCCATGCCCATGGCATGGACCACCTCCGCGTTGCGCATGTTGTCGGTGGCGAACCGCCGCGCCTCCACGTCCGACTGGTTGGCCGCCGCCAAGGGTTTGCGTACCACCAATTCGTTGATCACCGCCAGCGTGGTCAACACGACCAAGGCGGCAACGCCGTAGATGCCCATCCAGAAGTGGAAGAGGAACATCACCGCCAAGTAGACCGGTATCCAGGGGGCATCGAAGAAGGCCAGCAACCCCTGACCCGTGAGGAACTGGCGCAGGGTGTTGGCATCCGACATCGCCTGCGCGCTATCACTGCCCGGTCGCTCCAGGCTCTCGCGGAACATCGCATCGAACACGCGCTCGCTTAGGTTGCGGTCCAGTTGCACCGACACCCGATTGAGGATGCGCGAGCGCATGACCTGCAGCACGCCCATGACGACGAACATTATGACGATGATCAGCGTGATCATCGCCAGGGTCTCGAGGCTCTGGCTGCTCATGACCCGGTCATAGACCTGGAGCATGTAGATGGCCGGCAAAAGCATCAGTAGGTTGATAAACAGGCTGAACACGCCCACGGTCGTGAAGGCGGAGCGGCAGGCGCGCAGGGCCTCCTTGAGCTCGTTGTCCTTGCCTGAGGCGCTATTGCGTTTCATCGACCACCATCGCTCCCGGGAGCATCCCGTGAACGGAATTCATGAGTAAGCCAGAAATGATACGGGATCACCCCGGGAGGGTAAACGCCCGTGCCGCCGTCAACCGCGACTTTCGGGCAGAGAAGAGGGATCCTGTCCGCCCGCCGGGGCCGCCTCCGGCAGGTCACCGGGCTCCATGAGGTCCACGGTATTGGTGAGGTAGCGCCGGTCGAATTCGCGGAGCTGCTCTCGGTCGAAGGAGCCGGTAAGCGCGCGCAGGCGCACCAAGGACACTAAACGATTGTACGCGGCATCGGCCAGGTCCCGTCGGATCTCAAAGACCCGGGCGCGGGCGTCGAGCACCTCCACCTGATCCCGCAATCCGACCTCGAGGCCCCGTTCGGTGGCCTCCACGTGGGTCTCCGCAGTATCCAGGGAGCGGGAGAGCACCCGCAGCCGACGCACGGCGGTGCGTAACTCGTTCGCCGCCTGGCGCACATCGAGCGCGGCACGGCGCCGAGCCTCGTCCACTCGGGCCTGCTCGGCCTGGGCCCGGGCCTGGGCCTCGTCGACACCGGCGCTGACTCCGCCGCCTGCATACAGCGGGATCTGGAGCTGGAGCATCACGCGCTTGTCCTCGCCGCTGATCACCTGGTCCGTCCGGTTGGTGTCGCTGTAGCGCGCCTGCAACGAAAGGGTAGGGAAATGATCGGAACGGCGCACCTCGACCTGGTCCCTCTGGGCCTCGAGCCGGGCGCCGGCGATTTGCACTTCCGGATTATCCTGTGCCGCGCGTTCGATATAGCCCCGGAGCTCGCTGTCATCGAGGGTTTCGGCTACCTCCATCTCCCGGGGCTCGGCCGCTTGCAGTCGCTGGACGTCGGCACCCGTGAGGCGCTGCAGATCGAGGATGGCAAGCTCCAGGGCGTTCTGCGCCTCCGCGATGCGCGAATCCGCCTCCTCCTTACGTACCTGGGCGTCCAGGACGTCCACCCGGCTGGCCAGGCCACGCTCGAGCTGGTCCTCCATTTGCCGTACCCGCAGCGCCAAGGCCTCGGACTCGGCCCGCGCCAGGGTGAGTGTTTCGCGCTGGCGCAACACCTCCAGGTAGGTCTCGGCGAGCTGTGTGGCGAGCTGCTGGCGTTGCGCCTCGAATTGGCGGCGCGCGGTCTCTGTCTGGCTGCCCGCCTGCTCCATCGCCTTCCACTTGCGGCGGTCGTACAGGGGCTGGGTGACATTCAGGCCAGCGGAGTAGGTAGTCTCGTCCACCTCCTCGGTGACCCGTCGACGCTGCAGGGTCTCCGGGTCGACCGTACTGCCGAGGGTTTCGTATTCCGCGTAGCTGTACGTGGAATCCACCGAGACATTGGGGTAGAGCTTGGCCTGCGCCTGTTCCTCGACCTGGCGCTGGGCGGTGATCTCGTGCTCCGCGGCCTGGATGCTCGGGGCGTGGCTGACCGCCCGGTCGAAGGCCTCCGCCAACCCAAGGGTTTGCGCCTCAACCCTGTCGGCTAGCACCACGGTGAGCAAGAATGTCAGCACCGAGGCCGAGCCAACGACCACGGATTTCATCTGAAACATTCGAGGAGAAGGGAATCGTAGCAAGACAGCGGCCTCGCTCGGCACGTGAATAGGCGGGCTGGAGTATATCCCAGCCGCTGGCAGGAACAAAAACGCGGATGACCGAGGGTCACGGCGCTCTCGCGCTTTCCACCGCTTTCTGCATTCGTGGCAGGGCGCGGACCGCCTCCGCCTGCCCGATGGCGGAGTGCACTGCGCTCCCTCCGCCCTACCCGATATCACCACCGGTAGGGCGGATGCAGGCCGAAGGCCGCAATCCGCCAGTCGGAACGGCGGACTGCGCTGCGCTCCCTCCGCCCTACTCGATTCACCACCGGTAGGGCGGATGCAGGCCGAAGGCCGGAATCCGCCGTGAACGAAGACCTTCTCGGCGACCGTGTTCAGACCATCGCGTAAAGCGCCGCCAGGATCACCGCGGTCTGCCCCGCTAGAAGCGTGACCACCCAGCGGAGCACATCCGAGCGTACCTGCTCGATATCCACTTTGAGCTCGGCACGCACCTGTTCGATTTCCTTGCTGAGATCGGCACGTACTTGTTCGATCTCCTTACTGAGATCGCCGCGTACCTGTTCGATCTCCTTGCTGAGATCGGCGCGCACCTGTTCGATTTCTACCTTGAGATCAGCGCGCACCTGTTCGATCTCTTTTTGCAGGCGCAGCTCCGTCTCCCGCATGCCGGCCTGGGTGGCCAGGTCCCTCACCTCGGGATAGCGCTCCTCCATGCGCTCGAAGGCCTCGGCCACCAGGCGGGCTCGGGTCTTCTCATCGGGCGCGGAGCTCAGCTGCTCGTAGAGTTCGATCAGCGACGTCATAGGGGAAAACTACCATGCCGGGAGCGCCCGCCCAACTATATCCCGGCGTCCATCTGTACCGGCGATTGGGGGAATCACCCGCTTTCTCAGCCCTGCAGGGCTTGGTGGTAAAGCGAGCGGTAGGCCTGCCCCAGGCTGTCACCGGAGAATCGCTGCTGGTAGCGTTGCCGCGCTCGCTGGCCCATCCCGCTGGCGAGCGCATCATCGCCGGCGAGCCGCTCCATGGCCGCAGCGAGGGCATCACTGTCAGCGGGTGGCACCACCAAGCCGGTCTCTCCGTCCCGGTTGATGTATGACGTGCCGGTGCCGATCTCGCAGCAAATCATCGGGACTCCACACATCGCGGCCTCTACAAGGATCAGCCCGAAGGCCTCGGAACGCAGGTGGGAGGGCAGCACTAGGGCACGACAGTCTCGCAACAGCGCAAACTTCTCTGCATCGGTGACATGGCCTAACCACCACAGGTTCCGCTGCCGCTGCCGCGCTTGCCGCAGCATACCCTCCAGCTCGCCGCTACCGGCAACGGCAAGGGGCAGATCGCAGCGGCGGGCCGCCGAGAGCAGGTATTCCAGGCCTTTGTACCGGCGGAGCGCACCCACGAACAGGAAATAGTCTCCCCGCGGCAGGCCGTGGCGCTCGACCACATCCACCCGCGCGGCTTCATCCAGCGCCCTTCGATAGGTCTGCTCCCGCACGCCAAGAGGAATCACCCGCAGCCGCGGGTCGCCGGCGTAGCCCGCGAGCACGGGACTGGTGCGCGCGTAGGCCGGCGAGGTCGCGACGATGGCATGCATCCCGGCCAGTGTCCGCCGCATGAGCGGCGCATAGAGTCGGCCGAGGGCGCCCTTGCCCACCACGTCGGAATGGTAGGTGAGCACCGAAGGCCGGCCATTCGCCGCGAACGCTCGGAGGAGATCTCCAAACGGCCAGGGAAAATGGTACTGGATCAAATCCGCCCACTGCGCCTGCTCGCGAAAGCGCCGCCAGGCCTGCCATAGGCCTATGTCGCAGGAGGCGGGGGATGCCCAGGCCCGGGCACGAACCAAGCGCCCCTCCTCCAGGTCCCGCTCGGCGGGACGCGGGTCATAGGAGAGCGTAAAAATCCGCGAGCGCACCCCGAGATCCGCCGTCGCCAGGGCGATCTGGCGGATGGCCTCGCCCACCCCGGTGGTCTGGTCGATGGGATAGGTCCGATAGACATGAAGGACCCGCACTATCGGGCATCCTCGCGTATCCACGCGCGGATACCTTTCTCCAGGTCCAGCGGCGGGCGCCAGCCCAGGCGGACCCTAAGCCGGCTGGTATCCACGCGAATGCTGTCGGTGAGCTTGCGAAGATCCGATTCCCGACCGGCGAGCCGCGCGCCACCACCGAGCCAGCGGGGTGGGAGACGGAAGAGACGGGGTGGCATCCCCGACGCCCGGCGAATGGCCTCGAGGAACCCGGCCACGGTGACGTCCTCCCCATCTCCGGCGATGAAAGACTCCCGGGAGGCGCGGGGATCCGTACCGAGCCGGGTGAGCACATCACAGAGATTGGTGACGCCGATAAAGCTGCGGCGAGACTGTAGCCCCGCAAGCGGCAGCGGCAGGCCACTGGCCGCCAGTCGGCGGAGCCGTTGCATATTCCCCGGCGCGCCAGGGCCATAGACCAACGGGCTGCGTACGATGACGAAGTCCGTGGCGCAATCCCCCAGTACCGTCGCGAGCCGTTGCTCGCCTTCCAGCTTCGACGCGGCATAAGGGGTTTCGGGATTGATCCCTGAGCGTTCGCTCAGGGCCTCCTGCTCGGACGGCGGGCTACCATGCACCCCGATCGTGCTGAGGTAGACCAACCTCCGGACCCCGGCACTCGCAGCCGCTTTCGCGAGCATCTCCGTGCCCAGCGCGTTGACGCGGTAAAACTGTTCGATTTCCTCACGGTCGGAAGGGTTGCAGTGGGCCAGCCCGGCCAGGTGCACCACCACATCGACCCCCTCCAAGGCCGAGCGCCATCCCGACGCCGCGTCCAGGTCCAAACCGGAGACGAGCTCTACACCCGCCGGCCAGGACCCCCGGGTAGCGGGGCAATCCCGCACCACGGCGGCAACATCCACCCCGGTCCGGGCCGCAAGGTGGCGCACCAAATGCCCGCCAACGAAACCGGTGGCACCCGTTACCAGTATCCGCATCCACGTTCCTTCGCTGCTGACAAGCACACACGCCGGCGGCCGGCCCGACCAACCTATTCTCCGGGGACAGATGGCGCGGTTTCAACGCAGCGTAATATAGCCGAGCTGCTCGAGCTTGAGGATCACTTGCTGCGCCGCCTCATCGGGGTTGCAGTCCGTGGTGTCGATGGCGAGCTCCGGGTCCTGCGGTGCCTCGTAGGGATCGTCGATGCCGGTGAAGCCGGTGATGATCCCGGCGCGGGCCTTGGCATAGAGCCCCTTGCGGTCCCGGGCCTCGCACACCTCGAGCGGCGTGGCCACGTGCACCTCCATGAACCCGCCATTGGCCTCCTCCACCATTTCCCGGACGCGGCGCCGGGTGGCGGTGTAGGGGGCGATGGGGGCACAAATGGCGATGCCGCCGTTCTTGGCGATCTCGCTGGCGACGAAGCCGATACGCTGGATGTTGAGGTCGCGGTGCTCCTTGGAGAAGCCGAGCTCGCTGGAGAGGTGCTTGCGCACCAGGTCGCCGTCGAGCAGCGTCACCCGGCGGCCGCCGAGCTCCATGAGCTTGGCCATCACGGCGTTGGCGATGGTGGACTTGCCGGAGCCCGACAGGCCGGTGAAGAAGATGGTCACGCCCTGCTTGTCCTTGGGCGGGAAGGTCTTGCGCAGCTCCTCCACCACCTCCGGGTAGCCGAACCAGTCCGGGATCTCCAGGCCCTCGCGCATGCGCCGACGGAACTCCGTGCCCGAGATCTGGAGCACGGTCTCGTCCTCGTCCACCTCATCGATGGGCGCGTACTCGGCGCGCTCCTTGACGTAGACCATCATCTGGAAGGGGATGACCTCGATGCCCACCTCATCCTTGTACTGCTCGACGAGGTGCTGGGCGTCGTAAGGGCCGTAGAACTCCTCGCCAGCGCTGTCCTTGCCGGGGCCGGCGTGGTCGCGGCCGATGATGAAGTGGGTGCAGCCGTGGTTCTTGCGGATGATGGCATGCCAGACCGCCTCCCGCGGACCGCCCATGCGCATGGCCAGCGGCAGCAGCGCGAGGTCGGTGGTGGCCTCCGGGTATTTCTTGAGCACATGCTCGTAGCAGCGCACCCGGGAGTAGTGGTCCACGTCGCCGGGCTTGGTCATGCCCACCACCGGATGGATGAGCAGGTTGGCCTCGGCCTGCTTGGCGGCGCGGAAGGTGAGCTCCACGTGGGCGCGGTGCATGGGGTTGCGGGTCTGGAACGCCACCACCCGGCGCCAGCCGGCCTTGGCGAAGCGCTCGCGCAGCTCCCGTGGGGTGCGGCGCAGGTGGGTGAAGTCATAGTGGGCCGGCTCGGAGATGCCGTACACCCGCCCGCCCAGGTAGACGGTATTGCCGCGATTGAACAGGTAGTCGACCCCCGGATGGGCGACGTCGGTGGTGCCGAACACGGCCCGCGCCTCGCGCTCGCGATCCGGGCGGTAAATCGCCGCCACGTCCATCACCGCGACAAGCACCCCCTCGGCGTCGCGCAGGGCAATGCGCTGGCCCTCCGCGACCCCGGCGGCGAAGTCCTCGGTGACGTCCAGGGTGATGGGCATCGGCCAGAGGGTGCCGTCGGACAGGCGCATCTCCTCGACCACCCGGTCGTAGTCGCTCGGGGCAAGGAAACCCTCCAAGGGCGAGAACGCACCGTTCAGCAACAGCTCGATGTCGCAGAGCTGGCGGGCGTTGAGGTCCCAGCTCGGGTAGTCAGTGGCCCGCTGCTTCTCCGTGGCAGCCGCCGCCTCGTCCAGATACAGCTCCTTGAGCGCCCCGCCATGGGGCTCGATGAGTTTGCTCATGGGTCCTCTATCCCTCGGGTTTACGAATCCGTGTTACACACCCTCGCCCTGGGCCGCGCCGGCCACCGCCGGCGGACGCAGCCCCCGGGCGAGCACCAGCCAGAGCACACCGACGCCGGCGCAGGTCAGGAACACGCCCTCGGGGCCATGGCTGCCGTAGACCGCGCCGCCGATGACCCCGCCCAGGAAGGCCCCCGCGAACTGCGCCGTGGAGAACACCCCCAGGGCCGCCCCCCGCGCCGCCTCCGGTGCGAAACGGCTGACCAGCGAGGGCAGGCTCGCCTCCAGGACGTTGAAGGCGGTGAAATAGACCACCAGTGCCGCCGCCAGCGGCCAGGGCCCGACGAGGCCCATGTCCGCCAGTGCGACCTCGCCGGCGATGAGCACCGCAACGGCCACGAGCACCAGGCGGTGCATGACGCGCTTGGCCTCCCCCACGCCGATGGCCGGGAACATCAGCAGTGCCGAGACCACCATCACCGGCACATAGAGCCGCCAGTGCGCCGCCGGCGCCAGCCCCGCGGCCTCCGAGATCACCACCGGCAGGACCACGAACTGCGCGGTCATGATCAGGTGCAACAGCAGCACGCTGGCATCCAGGCGCAGCAGGTCCCGGTCGCGCAGTACCGCGCGCACCGATCCGGGCCGGATGTCGCGGTCATGGCTGCGCCCCGCCGGGCGCGGCACCACCGCGAGCAGCAGCACAACCGCCAGCGCCGCCAGGGCGGCGGTCAGCCAGAAGACGCCGGACAGCCCGAAGGCCCCCGCGACGGCCGGGGCGACGATCAGCGCCAGCATGAAGGCCAGGCCCACGCTAATGCCGATGATGGCCATGGACTTGGTGCGCTGCTGTTCACGGGTGTTGTCCGCGGCCAGGGCCATGACCGCGGCGGCGATGGCGCCGGCGCCCTGCAGGGCCCGCCCGCCAATGACCCCCCAGATCCCCGTGGACAGCGCCGCCACCACCGAGCCCACGGCGAATACCGCCAGCCCGGCGAGGATCACCGGCCGCCGGCCCCAGCGGTCGGAGAGCACCCCCATGGGGATCTGCAGCAGCGCCTGGGTCAGGCCGTAGGCGCCGATGGCCAGGCCGATGAGCAACGGCGTCGCCCCCGCCAGCTCATCGGCGTAGAGGGTGAACACCGGCATGATCAGGAACAGCCCCAGCATGCGCAGGCCGAAGATGCCCGCGAGCCCCGCCGTGGCCCGGCGCTCGGGTCCACTCATGGGGCCGGTGGTGTGGCGTTTGCTGCTACTACCCAAGGCCTTGTTCGCGCCGTGATCGCTGGCGGATGCGCGTCCCGCGTGTCAATTGACAAAGCGGGTATACTATCAGGTTGGTTCACCCGCTCCTAATTCGATGGATCATATCTTTATACAGGGCGCCCGCACCCACAACCTGCGGGGCATCACCCTGTCCCTGCCCCGGGACCGGCTGGTGGTGATCACGGGACTGTCCGGCTCCGGGAAGAGCTCGCTGGCCTTCGACACCATCTACGCGGAGGGTCAGCGCCGCTACGTGGAGTCACTGTCCACCTATGCCCGGCAGTTCCTGTCGATGATGGACAAGCCCGACGTGGACCACATCGAGGGGCTGTCGCCGGCGATCTCCATCGAGCAGAAGGCCACCTCCCACAACCCGCGCTCCACGGTGGGCACGGTCACCGAGATCCACGACTACCTGCGCCTGCTCTTCGCCCGGGCGGGGACGCCGCGCTGCCCCGAGCACGGCATCGAGCTGCGCGCGCTCACCGTCAGCCAGATGGTGGACCGCATCCTCGCCATGGAGGAAGGCAGCCGCATCCTGCTGCTCGCCCCGCTGCGGCAGGCCGCCACCGGCGACCACCAGGCGCTCATCGACGCCCTGCGGGGCCAGGGCTACATCCGCGTGCGCGTCGACGGCGTGGTCCATGAGCTCGACGAGCCGCCCGCGCTCGACCCGCAGCGGCCCCATACCATCGAGGCGGTGGTGGACCGGCTGCGGGTGCGCGACGACCAGGCCCAGCGCCTGGCAGACTCCGTGGAGACCTGCCTGGGCCTGGCCGACGGGCTGCTGCGGGTGGCCTCCATGGACGACCCGGACGCCGAGGCGCCGCTGCTCACCGCCCACCACACCTGTCCACTCTGCGGCTACGCCCTGGAGGCCCTGGAACCGCGGCTGTTCTCCTTCAACAACCCCCATGGGGCCTGCCCGGAGTGCAACGGCCTCGGTGTGCAGCAGTTCTTCGACCCCGAGCGGATCGTGGCCCACCCGGAGCTGTCCCTGGCCGGTGGCGCCATCCGTGGCTGGGACCGGCGCAACGCCCACTACAGCCGTATCCTCGCGGCGCTGGCCGCGCACTACGGCTTCGACGTGGAGACGCCCTGGCGGGAGCTGCCCGAGGGCATCCGCGAGATCCTCCTGCGCGGCAGCGGCGAGGAGGCCATCGTGTTCCGCTACCACGGTCCCAGCGGTGAACACGTGCGCGAGCACCCCTTCGAGGGCGTGCTCCACAACCTGGAGCGGCGCTACCGGGAGACGGATTCGGCGGCGGTGCGCGAGGAGCTCGGCCGCTACATCAGCACCCGGCGCTGCGCGGCCTGCGGTGGCTCCCGGCTCAACGAGGCCGCCCGCAACGTCTTCATCGACGACTGGACCCTGCCCGCCGTCTCCGCGCTGCCCGTGGGCCGCGCACACGCCCTGTTCGAGACGCTGGATCTGCCGGGGGCCCGCGGCGAGATCGCCGCGCGCATCCTCCGCGAGATCCGTGACCGGCTGGGCTTCCTCGTCAACGTGGGGCTCGACTACCTGACCCTGGAGCGCGGCGCCGACACCCTCTCCGGCGGCGAGGCCCAGCGCATCCGCTTGGCCAGTCAGATCGGTGCCGGGCTGGTGGGGGTGATGTACGTCCTCGACGAGCCCTCCATCGGGTTGCACCAAAGGGACAATCAGCGATTGCTCAATACGCTGCAGCGGCTGCGTGACATGGGCAACACCGTCATCGTCGTCGAGCACGACGAGGAGGCCATCCGCAGCGCCGACCATGTCATCGACATGGGCCCGGGGGCCGGCACCCATGGGGGCATGGTGGTGGCGGCAGGAAAGCCCGCGGCGATCGAGGCCAATCGCGAGTCCCTAACCGGCGAGTATCTCGCCGGCCGCCGGCGCATCGAGGTGCCGGAGCGCCGTGTCGCCCCGGGCGGGGGCTGGCTGCACCTGCGCGGCGCAAGCGGACACAATCTCCGGCAAGTGGACGTGGCACTGCCGCTGGGGCTCATGGTGGGCATCACCGGCGTCTCCGGCTCCGGCAAGTCGACGCTGATCAACGAGACCCTCTACCCCCACGCCGCCAACCGCCTCAACCGGGCGGCCCTCGAGGCCGCCCCCTGTGAGGCGGTGGAGGGGCTGGAAGGTCTGGACAAGGTCATCGACATCGACCAGAGCCCCATCGGCCGCACGCCACGCTCCAACCCGGCCACCTACACCGGCATCTTCACCGCCATCCGCGAGCTCTTCGCCGGCACACCGGAGGCCCGGGCCCGGGGCTACGGACCCGGCCGGTTCAGCTTCAACGTCAAGGGCGGGCGCTGCGAGGCCTGCCAGGGTGACGGGGTGATCCGCGTGGAGATGCACTTCCTGCCGGACGTGTTCGTGCCCTGCGACGTCTGCGGCGGGGCGCGCTACAACCGCGAGACCCTGGAGGTGCGCTACAAGGGCCTGAATATCCATGAGGTCCTCGAGCTCACCGTGGAAGAGGCGCTGGCCGTATTCGAGCCAGTGCCGGTGATCGCCCGGCGGTTACGCACCCTCACCGAGGTGGGGCTCGCCTACGTCAAGCTCGGCCAGAGCGCGACGACGCTCTCCGGCGGCGAGGCCCAACGCGTCAAGCTCGCCCGGGAGCTCTCCAAGCGCGACACCGGCCAAACACTGTACATCCTCGACGAGCCCACCACCGGGTTGCACTTCCACGACATCGCCCAGCTCCTCGCCGTACTCACCCGGCTGCGCGAGCACGGCAACACGGTGGTGGTCATCGAGCACAACCTGGACGTCATCAAGACCATGGACTGGCTTATCGACCTAGGCCCCGAGGGCGGCGACGGCGGCGGCCGCGTGGTCGCCACCGGCACCCCCGAGGACGTGGCCGCGGTGGCGCAATCCCACACCGGCCGCTACCTCCGCGACATCCTGCCCGACACGATACCAGCGGCCGTAGGGCGGCCGTAGCCCGTAGGACCGTAGGGCGGACGAAGTCCGCCAGCAGCAGCCGTAGGTCGGCCGTAGCCCGTAGGACCGTAGGGCGGACGAAGTCCGCCAGCAGGCCGAAGCCCAGAATCCGCCATGCCCCGGCGGACATCGCCTGCAAGGCAGGCTCCTACGGCCACTCGGCGTTCCCGGGTGTAGGAGCGCGCCCCGCGCGCGACGGACCGTAGGACCGTAGGGCGGACGAAGTCCGCCAGCAAGCCGAAGACCGGGATCCGCCAGGGTCCTGGCGGGTTACGCTTCGCTCCACCCGCCCTACCCGTCGTCGGCCCTACCGCCCCGCATATTCGTCCATGAAGGGATTGCGAACCTGCAGCCCCTCGATGCGCTGCCCATGCTGAAGGTCCTCGGTGTACAACACTTCGGCGCCACCCTGGAGGGCCGACTGGAGGATCAGCGAATCCCAAAACGAAAACCGATAGCGCTGACTGCCCTCGATCGCTGCCAGGATCAATGGCGGATCGACTTGGGTCACCGCGAATCCCGAGAGGTCGCGCACGGCGTGCATGGCCGCCTCCGGCGACAACGGCTCAGCGAGCTTGCGCGTCACCGCGACATAGAACTCCTGCAAAACTTGGGTGCTCAGCAGCACCCGCCCTTCGGTCGCGGTTTGTCGGAGGAGCTCGCCGGCCCGGTGCTGCTTCTCCGGCGCGTCGGCATCGAAGAGGTACACGAAGACGTTGGTGTCGAAGAATGCCCGCATTCAATCGCGCTCGTGGAGCTCGTCCCGACTCCAGCACCGCCCCCCACGCCGGCTATGGGATTCCCGCGCCAGGGCAACCAGATCATCCGCGGCGGCAAGCTGGCCCTGGGAGACCCGGGCATACCCCTCGAGGAGATCGCGGATGACCGCATTGACCGAGGTGCCCTGCTGCAGGGCGCGGATCCGCGCCTGCTTCAGCACCTCCTCGTCCACGCTGATGGTCACATTGGCCATAACAATCGCCACCTCGTGCTACACGGTTTCAGTGTAGCACGGCCTTTAACCAGGATCGCCTGCAAGGCAGGCTCCTACGGCCACTGGGCGTTCCCGGTGTACGAGGTGTACGAGCGCGCCCCCGCGCGCTAAGGGCCGTACGGCGGATGGAGGCCCTCAGGCCGTAATCCGCCGGGGCCCGGCGGACTGCGCTACGCTCCGTCCGCCCTACCCGCTACCGCACCAGCACCGCACCGAGGATCGGCGCAGGACCACCGTAGGGCGGACGAAGTCCGCCACCGACCTTGCCCGCAGGTCGGGTTCCGCCGCCCCATTGGCGGACTGCGCCGCGCTCCGTCCGCCCTACCCGCCTACGCCTTGGCGGCAGCGAGGGCCTGGTCGATATCGGCGATGATGTCGTCGACGTGCTCGATGCCGATGGAAAGCCGCACCATGTCGCGGCTCACACCGGCGGAAGCGAGCTCCTCGTCGTTGAGCTGACGGTGAGTGGTGGTGGCCGGATGGCAGGCGAGGGTCCGGGCGTCACCGATGTTGACCAGCCGGATGATGAGCTGCAGGGCGTCGATGAACCGGGCGCCCGCGGCCTCGCCGCCCTCGATGCCGAAGCTCAGGATGCTCGCCGCGCGGCCGTCCATGTACTTCTGCGCCAGGTGGTGGTGGGGGCTCTCCTCCAAGCCGGCGAACTTCACCCACTTCACCTGGGGATGCGCGCTCAGGTGGCGGGCCACCAGGTCGGCGTTCTCGCAATGGCGCTCCATGCGCAGGGGCACTGTCTCGATGCCCTGCAGGAGCTGGAAGGCGTTGAACGGCGACAGCGCCGCACCCATGTTGCGCAGCGGCGCCACCCGGCAGCGGCCGATGTAGGCGGCCGCGCCCAGGGCCTCGGTATAGACCACGCCGTGATAGGAGGGGTCGGGCTCGTTGAGCATGGGGTAGCGCTCGGGGTGCTCCGCCCAGGGGAAGGCCCCGGAGTCCACGATCACCCCGCCGACGGTGGTGCCATGGCCGCCCATGTACTTGGTCAGCGAATGGATGACGATGTCGGCGCCGTGCTCGAAAGGCCGCCACAGGTAGGGCGTGGGCACGGTGTTGTCCACCATCAGGGGCACGCCGGCCTCGTGGGCGATGGCGGCGAAGCGCTCCACGTCAACGATGTTGCCGTTGGGGTTGCCGACCGTCTCGCAGAACACCGCCTTGGTCCGTTCGTCGATGAGCCCGGCGACGCGCTCGGGCTGGTCGGCGTCGACGAAGCGCACCTCGATACCCTGATTGGGCAAGCCGTGGGCGAAGAGGTTGTACGTGCCGCCATAAAGTTGGCTGGTGGCGACGATGTTATCCCCGGCGCGGGTGATGCACTGGATGGCATAGGTGATCGCCGCCATACCCGAGGCCACCGCCAGGGCCCCGACACCCCCTTCCATGGCCGCCACCCGCTGCTCGAGCACCGCATTGGTGGGGTTCATGATGCGGGTGTAGATGTTGCCCTCGACCTTGAGGTCGAAGAGATCGGCCCCGTGCTGGGTGTCGTCGAAGGCGTAGGAAGTCGTCTGATAGATCGGAACCGCCACCGCCTTGGTGGTGGGCTCAGGGTCGTAACCGGCATGTACGGCAAGGGTTTCCAGCTTCACGGCGCCTCTCCTCCTCGAAGTCCAAGTCGTAGCCGGCAATAATAACCGGCATAGCCGCCGATACACATGGATGAACACGAATATCGATATGTCCGGGGCACCACCTTCTCGGCATCGGTGGTAACCCGTGGCTCATACTGAGTATGACTTGAATTGATAATATTGGGTGGATACTTGAATCCTACGCGTAGCATGAGAAGATAGTGCGTTACTTCGCGCGTATCCGGCTGGGGCCGGCGGACTTCGTCCGCCCTACCCGCTCCCTTGGCCGTGCGGCCGCTGGTAGGGCGGATGGAGGCCGAAGGCCGGAATCCGCCGGCTACGGTCCATCGCGCGCGGGGCGCGCTCCTACACGTGGGCAACGCCCCATAGGCCGTGTCCCACCGGCTGTAGGAGCCTGCCTTGCAGGCGATTCCGGCCGAACCCCGGCGGTCGCCGCCCACGGTGGCGCCGGCGCGTAGGGCGGATGCAGGTCACCAGGCCGCTCCGCCATGACAATATTCACAGCAACGTACAGGTTTCTACATGTCCGATCGCATCAAGCGAGATCTCGCCAACCGTATCCTGCTGCTGGACTGTGCCATGGGCACCATGATCCAGAAGCAGCCCCTCGAGGAAGCGGATTTCCGCGGTGAGCGCTTCGCCGATCATCCGAGCGCGCTCAAGGGCAACAACGATCTGCTCACGCTCACCCGGCCGGATCTCATCCGCGAGATCCACGAGGCCAATCTCGCCGCCGGCGCGGACATCATCGAGACCAACACCTTCAACGCCACGCGACTGTCGCAGTCGGACTACGACACCGAGGACCTGGTCCCCGAGCTGAACCGCGAGGCGGCGCGCCTGGCGCGGGCCTGCGCGGACGAGTGGACGGAGAAGACCCCGGAGCAGCCGCGCTACGTCACCGGTGTGCTCGGCCCCACCAGCCGCACCGCCTCCATCTCCCCGGACGTGAACAACCCGGGCTACCGGAACGTCACCTTCGAGGAGCTGCGCAGCAACTACCTCGAGGCCGCCCACGGGCTGATCGAGGGCGGCGCCGACCTGATCCTGGTCGAGACCATCTTCGACACGCTGAACGCCAAGGCCTGCCTGTTCGCCCTCGAGCAGCTCAACGAGGAGCTCGGCCGCAAGGTGCCGGTAATGATCTCCGGCACCATCACCGATGCCTCCGGGCGGACCCTGTCCGGCCAGACCACCGAGGCCTTCTGGAATTCCGTGCGCCACGTCGAGCCCTTCTCCATCGGGCTGAACTGCGCCCTCGGCGCCGAGGACCTGCGCCCCTACATCCAGGAGCTCTCCCGGGTGGCGAGCAACACCTACGTCTCCGCCCACCCCAACGCCGGGCTGCCCAACGAGATGGGCGAGTACGACCAGACCCCAGAGCAGATGGCCAAGCTCATCGGTGAGTTCGCCGACAGCGGCTTCCTCAACATCGTCGGCGGCTGCTGCGGCACCACCCCGGAGCACATCGCCGCCATCCGCGACGCCGTCGACGGCAAGGCCCCGCGGGAGATCCCCGAGCTGCCGCCGGCGCTGCGGCTGTCCGGCCTGGAGCCGCTCAACGTCGGCGACGGCGACCTGTTCGTCAACGTCGGCGAGCGCACCAACGTAACCGGCTCCGCGAAGTTCAAGCGCCTGATCAAGGAAGAGGACTACGACACCGCCCTCGACGTGGCCCGCCAGCAGGTGGACAACGGCGCCCAGGTCATCGACGTGAATATGGACGAGGGCCTGCTCGACGCCGTCGCCTGCATGGACCGATTCTTAAAGCTCGTGGCCTCGGAGCCGGACATCGCCCGCGTGCCCATCATGGTGGACTCCTCCAAGTGGGAGGCCATGGAGGTGGGCCTGCAGAACATGCAGGGCAAGGGCATCGTCAACTCCATCAGCATGAAGGAGGGCGAGGACGATTTCCGCCACAAGGCGGAGCTGGTGCGCCGCTACGGCGCCGCGGTGATCGTCATGGCCTTCGACGAAGAGGGTCAGGCGGACACCTACGAGCGGCGCATCGAGATCGCCGAGCGGGCCTATCGCATCCTCACCGAGGAGCTGGGCTTCCCGGCCGAGGACATCATCTTCGACCTCAACATCTTCCCGGTGGGCACGGGCATCGAGGAGCATGCCCGCTACGGCATCGACTTCATCGAGGCGACGCGCTGGGTGAAGACCCACCTGCCCCACGCCAAGGTCTCCGGCGGGCTATCCAACCTGTCGTTTTCCTTCCGGGGCAACGAGCCGGTGCGACGCGCCATGCACTCGGCCTTCCTCTACCACGCCATCCAGGCGGGCCTGGACATGGCCATCGTCAACGCCGGCCAGCTCGATGTTTACGACGACATCGACAGCGAGCTCCTGGAGCTGGTGGAGGACGTGCTCTTCGACCGCCGCGAGGATGCCACCGAGCGACTGGTGGACCGCGCCGACGAGTTCAAGGGCCAGGGCGCGAAGGCCGAGGAGAAGAACCTGGAGTGGCGCGAGTGGCCGGTGGAGAAACGCCTGGAGCACGCGCTGGTCAAGGGCATCACCGAGTACGTGGTGGACGACACCGAGGAGTGCCGCCAAAACTTCGACCACCCCATCAAGGTGATCGAGGGGCCCCTAATGGACGGCATGAACGTGGTCGGCGACCTCTTCGGCGCCGGCAAGATGTTCCTGCCCCAGGTGGTGAAGTCCGCGCGGGTGATGAAGAAGGCGGTCGCCCACCTCATCCCCTATATCGAGGCGCTGAAGACCGAGGACGACCAGACCAACGGCCGGGTGGTTATGGCCACCGTGAAGGGCGACGTCCACGACATCGGCAAGAACATCGTGGGGGTCGTTCTGCAGTGCAATAACTACGAGGTCATCGACCTCGGGGTGATGATCCCCAACGAGAAGACCCTGGAGGCGGCCAAGGAGCACAACGCCGACATCGTTGGCCTCTCCGGGCTGATCACCCCGTCGCTGGACGAGATGGTGAACATGGCCAAGGAGATGGAACGCCAGGGCTTCCGCATCCCCCTGCTCATCGGCGGGGCCACCACCTCCCGGGTGCACACGGCGGTGAAGATCGCACCCCAATACAGCGGCGACACCATCTACGTCAAGGACGCCTCCCGCGCTGTCGGCGTGTGCTCCAAGCTCTTGAGCGAGACCCAGCACGACGAGTACGTCGCCGAGATCAAGGAGGAATACGAGCGGGTGCGTGAGCAACGCGCCCGGCGCCAGGAGAAGCAGAAGTGGGTCACCATCGAGGACGCGCGGGCCAACCGCACCCCCATCGACTGGAGCGGCTACAAGCCGGTGCAGCCCAACGAGCCCGGGATACAGGTCATCGAGGACCAGCCCCTGGAGGAGCTGCTGGATTACCTGGACTGGACGCCGTTCTTCCAGGCCTGGCAGATGACCGGCAAGTTCCCGAAGATCCTCGACGACGAGAAGCAGGGCGAGCAGGCGCGCAAGCTCTACGACGATGCCCGGGCGATGCTCGAGCGCATCATCGAGGAGAAGTGGCTCACCGCGCGCGGGGTCTTCGGCCTGTTCCCGGCCAATGCCGTCGGTGACGACACCGAGCTCTACACCGACAACGACCGCGACCACGTGCTCATGGTTACCCATCACCTCCGCCAGCAAACGGAGAAGCCCGAGGGCCGGCCCAACCAGTCCCTGGCGGACTTCATCGCGCCCAAGGACACCGGCATCGCCGACTGGATGGGCGCCTTCGCCGTGACCGCGGGCGTCGGCATCGACGAGCACGTGAAGCGCTTCGAGGCCGACCACGACGACTACAACGCCATCCTGCTCAAGGCCCTGGCCGACCGCCTCGCCGAGGCCTACGCCGAGATGCTCCACGCGCGGGTACGCCGGCAGCACTGGGGCTATGCGGCGGATGAGGCGCTCACCAACGACGATCTCATCGCCGAGAAGTATCAGGGCATCCGTCCGGCGCCGGGATATCCGGCCTGCCCGGACCACACCGAGAAGGACCTGCTCTGGGAGCTCATCGACCCCAAGGGCAACATCGGCCTGGAGCTCACCTCCTCCAAGGCCATGGTGCCGACGGCGGCGGTCTCCGGTTGGTACTTCGCCCACCCGGAGAGCCGCTATTTCGGCCTCGGCAATATCTACCGCGACCAGGTCAAGGACTACGCCCACCGCAAGGGCATGGATCCGTCCACGGCGGAGCGCTGGCTCGGCCCGAACCTGGGCTACGACCCCGAGGAGGGCTGAGCCGCGGGGCGCGCTTCGCCGGCCCCGCGGCGGACTGCGCTTCGCTCCGTCCGCCCTACGCGGTGTTACGACCCGGATGAGGGCTGACGCCGGGGCTCCGCCGTAAGGCGAATAGACGCGTAGGACGGATGCAGGCCGAAGGCCGGAATCCGCGGGGGTACTCCCCCGGGGATCCCGCCAAGCCCCCCGGCGGACTGCGCTTCGCTCCGTCCGCCCTACGCGGTGTTACGACCCGGATGAGGGCTGACGCCGGGCCCCCGCCGTAAGGCGAATACACGCGTAGGGCGGATGCAGGCCGAAGGCCGGAATCCGCCGGGGTATCGTCGGACTCTCCCCAGGCCCCCGGCGGACTGCGCTGCGCTCCGTCCGCCCTACCCGTCAGTCGGCCGCCATGCCGTCGTGCGGTAGGGCGGATCCAGGCCGAAGGCCGGAATCCGACGGGGTACCGTCGGACTCTCCCCAGGCCCCCGGCGGACTGCGCTGCGCTCCGTCCGCCCTACCCGTCAGTCGGCCGCCATGCCGT
>NZ_JBPODZ010000021.1:0-28545 GCF_052060015.1 Arhodomonas sp. SL1
GCGCGCACGGTGCTCCACAACTTCTAACTCGTACCAGTACGCGATACGTACTACGTTCCATTTGGTACGGTTCTGATGAGCTTTTCAACATAACTGTACTTATGTTGAATATGGACGGTGCCCAAGGGCGCGACCAACACAGCGGCATGGAACACGCCCGATCAAGACACCAGGAACACAAGGAAGAAACTCCGTAACACAAAGGGTTACGGATGACCGGAGAACCGGCGGCGGAGGCGTGGAACATTCGTGGATCGGGCCTCGGCCTATCCGTGAGCACGGCGGGAGACGGATACGTGCGGCACCTGGAGTGCCGTTGAACCCGGGCAAGCGCGAGCCCGGCAGCCCATCAGCGCGCCGGATCCCGAGCGCGAGATTCCGGACTGGCCGCAGCAGCCGCTCCCCGCCCCGGTGGGCGGGGGTAGACAATCAATCGGATTTCGCGGAGTAGCCGACCTGGTAGCCGCAATGCCCCAGGATGCCACCCAGTGTGGCCAATGCGTCCGATCTTCTGTATTCCGATCCATCGTGACCGATCTCGCTCAACGAACCGGTCCAGCACACACCGCGGCACGCGTTGGTCACGAACAGCGGAATCCGCGGTCACCTTCGAAGGCCATCCATGTCCTCCGGCACGGTGATGTTGTATTCGGGGTCGAGCCGTCCGCCCTTGACCAGTACGCGTTTGCCCTTGCCAAGCGTGATCCGGTCGCGGTCAAGATGCGCCGCCCAGCGGTGGCGGTAACGGTCAGCATAGAAGAAAAACAGGCGCTTAACCTTCACGCTCTTCGCATCCTCCAGCAGCGGCTGTAAGCGGCGCGGACTCAGATTGACGAGCCCTTCCATGATCATATCGACATCGTGGAAGGTCTCCCGGCTCGGCAACTCGTCGAGCAGTTCGAGAATCGCCCGCTCCGCCGCCGATATGACCAGCGGCCATTTCCATTCGCCCCATTGCGTAACGCGCAGTGCACCGGGCAATTCCGGCGCATTCTCCCGGGTGGCCGAAAGCGACACGCCGGAACCGGTCAGCCCCGTATCCGGCAGGAAACGCGTGCGATTGTGCGTGACAAAGCGCGCCTGTAGCGGCAGCTGATTCAGCCAGCCGGGGAGCTTGTTGGTGCTGTAGAGATGGATATGCTGTTGGCTTTGCGGCAGATAGTGGGCGTATCCCTGAAGCCCCAGCGCTGTGCGTCCGCCCACGGACACGGGAAGGTCGAGCATCGCCTGAAGCGATATGACCACCTGCTCCCAGGCAAGCTCGCCGCGCGGGCGCCGATACACAGCGCGCGCCGGCTGCTCCAGCCAGCCGCCGGTAACATACTGGCTGCGCAGGGAGCGTGAATAGCCATTGGCCTCCAGCCATCGGGCGTCGACGAGCAGCCCTTCAGGAAGTTGGCGTTGGAGGCGGTTTAACTTTCCTTCTGAATGCTCAGTCATACTGAGCATAATAGGAAAAAAACAAACCCTCGACAAGTTTAAGAATATACCGCAATGTCAACCGGCGCTGCGCAAAAGCCAGAAACAGTAAACTGATACGCTGGGACCCTGGTTCATCCAGCGCGCCATTGAGGAGCCGGCGTCTGACCTACGCCGCGTGGTCGAAGGCTCCAGGGGGCGACGACACGCCTCTGGTCATGGTGGTATCGGAGGAGCTCGGAGACCCCTCTGACGAGTGGTCCACCGGCGAAACGGTGGCACGCATCCAAACCGCGCAGGGTTGGTCTGGGTTCCAAGGCCAATGTGCCCGATCTTGCGTGTTCCGGTCGATCGTGACCGGTCACGCTCCACGAACCCGGACCAGCAACCACCACGCCACGCATGGGTCATGAAACATGGGATCCGCGGCCACGTTCACCGGAATACGCATCGCGACACAAGCATTGCGGGCTAGAGGATCAGTTCGTAGCGCTCGCAGACGGCACTGAGGTGACTGCTGTAGCGCCAGACCTCGGAGTACATCCACGAAAGCCGGGGCTCGGCACGATCGAAGACGGCGATGCCGAATGCGTCGTCATCATGGCGAACGCGATAGAGGATGCCGTCAGGCTCGTCAGGATGGTCATAGATGGCTCGGGCCCAGGCCTGCGCGGCCCCCATATCGCCGGCGCTCACCCGAGCCGTTGTTCCGAGCTTGACCAAACCGTCACCGTGAAGGCGCACGACCCGGAGGGGGTCGATAATGCGGAGCAAGGCCAACGACCGCGCCTCAAGCACCTCCTCGTCCACGAAGTGCTGAGCCGCGGATTGCCGGAGAAAGGTCTCGACGAAAGCGCCCTCCGGCGAGCGGGCGCAGTAACAAACGCCGAACACCTGCGCGGGATCATCAAAGCGGTTCTTGCTATTCCCAACGCTGAAGTACAGTGGAAGGAGTTCCGGCCGGTGAGAACGGTATAGGAACTCATCCGCCGCGAGGGTCTCGAGGGGCAAGCGACACGCGGCAAATTCCGTAGGCGGATAATCGCTAGGCGGCACCCTGCTCTCCGTAGAGCTCGGCAGCTTTTACCACTTCCTCCACATCGCCCTCGTGTAGTACATCAATCGGGCGCCGGTCATCGAGGCGGGATTCGGGTGAGAGCAACCAATCCAGCCGCATCCAGGGACTCTTGATGGACATCGCCGCCAGTACACGCCGCAGCCCGTTCACCTCCTGCTTATCGGAAAACTGTACCGCGGGCAGCTGATACCCCTTGGCGGATCCGATGGCGATGAGTTTTCCCGCACGAATCGCCTTGCGGATCGCCTCCGGCGAGACGTTCCGTCCACTCGCGACCTCATCAACGGAAAGGGTCCCTCCGGCACGCTCAATCAGCGCAACCCGGTACTCCGCCCCCCGTCGCCGTGCCTTCTCCACTGCGGTGAGCTCGCGCCCGAGCCCGGCCTCGGTGGCCAGTGCCATCAGGAGGCCATAATCATCCTTGGCAAGTGCGGACTCCACCACTTCATCGCGGGCATTGGCGAGCACAGTCTCGAAGCGATGGGCAAGCGCGGCCCGGGCGCCTTCACCGGCTGGCGAGGGCGACTGTTCGCCGCCGACAAGCCGATGTGCCCCTTTAACCTTCGTGCTCATCCGCTTCGCAGCTACGGCGACCTGTTGTTTGACCTTGTCCGTCGACTTGGGCCGGACTCGCTTGGAAGCCTTCTCCGCAGCCATCACCGTTCACCCTGACGGGGTTGTGTGCAAGATATAATTGTACACGTAGAGACGCGGCACAACCCTGTAACCCCCAGGCGGTCTACTGGTACTTGGCGAGCACACTACCCATGCTGCCCAGGAGAACCCAGGTACCGACTCGGCGGTTGGGGCTCTGCGACCGCCTCAACGGGCGGCCAGGCTCGTTGCGCCATCTACGCCGCAAGCCACCTGCGACCCGACATAGCTTCGCCGCCCGAACGAATGCCGTGGCGGAACTCGACCAGAATCATCTAGACGGTGTGTATGCATATACTCGGCATCAAGAATCCATGATGCCGGCGAGCGCGATGAAGGCACGAGACACCGACCCCCTGATCCGGCGTCAGTACCTAGTGGGCCGCGAGCACATCGGGAAGGTGAAGCGTCTCAGCCACGCGGAAGGGGTCTCCAACGCGGAGATCGTCCGACGGGCGATCGAGGCCTACGACCCGGAGGCCACAGACGCAAACGAGGGCGAGCTGGAAGCGGCCCTCGAGGCGATGGAGACGGCGCTGCGGCAAGCCCGGGAGGAGGTGGCCGGCCTGCGCCAGCGCCTCAACGAGCGCCTCAACGATGAGGCCATCGAGGCGAGACGTGCACGCGTTGCCGAGGAGGCGCGCGCCGAACTGCGGGCTGATCCCGGGGCAGTCGACGCCCTCAGCCGGGCCCTTTTCCCGGAACAGGGAGGTACCAATGGGGATCTGTGATCGCCCGAGGGGCGTGTAGGGGGAACGGAATGCAAGGAGTCTACTACTCGTTGGTCGGCGTGTTCAGCAGACCATGGGCTGCTGCCGTGCCGGCGCTAGCAACCGCTGCTTTAGGCCTGCTGGGCGGCTACTTCGTCTGGGAACTCCGCGTCGGCCACGCCCCAGCACCCTCACTGTGGCTCGCGGTGGGCGTTACAGCACTCCTTGTCGCTGTTGTCACGTGGTTGCGCGAAGCTGGCCGCGATCACCGCCAGAGAACGCAGAGCGACGAACTTCATGAATCGATCCAGGCTGTCCGAGAGGTCGCCCAGACGATGCCTCCGCGGACTTTCCTCGCCGACTTCGATCGCCTGATCCAGCGCGACGCCGAAGCGACGGAGCGGGTCGTACGCGGCTACTTTGAGCAAAGCTGGGACAGCGAAGGCGACCGCACGAACTTCCGGGAACGTATCGACGAGACGATTCGCCACATCCTGGACGCGATCCTCGATCTCGCCTGGACCTGGGACGAGGCCAGCATGGAACCGGGCGTCGTCTACCGGGTGAACGTCATGTGGTACTACAGTCGAGCCTATCTGGAAGACAACGCCATCCTGCGTGAAGCGGTATTGAGGGAGCTGCGCTTCCACCCGGAAGAGGAGCGCGAGGCACAGCTCGCAGATGACGACACCACCGGTCTCCTGCGCGTGGACCCGGAGCTGACCACTAACAGCCTGGAGCGCGGGGCCGCGAACCCCGATACCCCGGAACCGCTAGCGCTTCTCGTCGGGCCGATGCTTGACTCGCCGAAGACCGATCAAGCCGTGCTGGAGGCGATCCGAGCGTTCAACCTGCCAGGGGCACCGACCGCGGTCGCCACCGCGCGCTCAGACTACGTTGAGGACAGTGACGAGTTCGCTGTACACGTCAACGAGCATGAGCTCTACACGCCGGCGACTCGGGAGCGGGTTGCCACTTACTATCGCGACGACCATAAGGGCAAGAGCATCGTCTCGTTCACCATCCGGGGTCCGGTCAGTGCCGCAACCGACGGGTCGCCGGTAACGCTGGGCGCGGTGAACGTGTACCGGAACTATGCTGGAATCATGGGTGGGCTCGACCGGGCGCGCCAGTTCGCCTTGGTCACAGCCCCATTCCGCAACCTGCTATTCCGCCTCATGCTGTTGCGGGGGAAGGTTGACGGGGAGCAGGAGTAGCCAAATAATGGGCTGTGATCAGAGGAGTATCTGTCATGGCGAAGATGACACGGGAAGAACTAACCAAGCACCTGGTGTCGTCGGAGCGCTCGGGGCTTCCCGTACGCAAGCGCCAGCCGAGCAAGCACGAAATCCTTCAGGGTATCGACAGCGCCAATCGGGAAGCGAAGAAAGCATCCGATGAGATCCGCGCGCGGCTGCGCCGCGAAGCAGCGGCGTAGTTGCTTCCCAAGCCACTCAGGGATACTTGGCGCTATGGGGACGCCCCCATGACTGGTGTCAATGACCATCCTTGCTGCCTCCCCCTGTGACCATCCGAATTGACCCAAGTGCCCGGGCTCAGCGAGTTATTGTCGAAACTGGTGTACGCCGATCAGGCGGCGCCCCTCGCTGATGCCTTGCCAACTTGCGCTCCGTCCTTGAACTCGACGTTGTTGACGACGAGTTCGAGGAGCTTGGAGCTATGGTCATTTGGGGTATACGGATTTAATGGTTGATGGGGCACCTTCACCCCATCAATCTGATACCACCCTCAGATGGTTGATAGATCGACTCCGTAGTTGAGTTCCTCTGCGAAGTCCGGCAGTCCGTAACCGATGGTTTTCTTGTAGAAAGGAGAGACCTTCGCAGTCGGTGCCTTCTTCTTGTGCTTCGTGGTGTAGAGCATTCGTGCCCGCATCACCTCGAAGGAGTAACCGCGCCCTTCACGGTTCTTGTCCTTGGCCAGTCGGTTGATGGACTCCGTGTAAGCGTTGGTGACGGGCATGTCCGTCTCGAAGTAGGTCATGGTCTCTTCGCGCCAGTTTCCCACTGCCCTGACCAGATCGCTCCAGACTTCCTTTTGGCCCTTCGGGATGGTGGCTATCCACTCGTCCAGGGCGGCTTCTGCCTGGAGCCGTGTGGTGGCGTCCCAGATGCCGTAGAAGCGCTCCTTGTGCTCGTAGGCGGCCAGCAGTTGCGGGAACGCGCCTGTCCAGGTCTCCATGATGAGGCGCTCCCGGTCTGAGACTTCGTGAGCGCGTTTCAGCAGGATTTTCCGGTCTCCCTTGAGAGTCCGGCTCTGGGACGGTTTCAGCTCCTTTCTGAGGCCCTTGCGCACTCTCTCTAGGGCATCGTTGGCCATGCGCACCACATGGAACTTATCGACCACGATACGGGCCTGGGGCAGCACAGCCTTGACCGCT
This sequence comes from Arhodomonas sp. SL1, assembly GCF_052060015.1. Classification (NCBI taxonomy): domain Bacteria; kingdom Pseudomonadati; phylum Pseudomonadota; class Gammaproteobacteria; order Chromatiales; family Ectothiorhodospiraceae; genus Arhodomonas; species Arhodomonas sp. SL1. Next base: position 6,263 of record NZ_JBPODZ010000021.1, read on the forward strand.
GCCCGGTAGGGGTTCCACATGTCCATGCTGACGATCTCGACCTTCTGCCGGTCTTTCAGCTTCATCAGGTAGTTGGTCACCACGTCCTGGCGGCGGGTGGCCAGCAGGTCGAGCAGGGTTCGCTCCTCAATGTTGGTCAGAATGCAGCGGTAGCGCTTGTTCAGGTATAGCTCGTCAATGCCCAGGATGCGGGGCGTCTCGAAGCGGTGCCAGCGCCCCAGGAACTCGGCGCGGGCGTTGAAGATGTCGCGCACCGTCTTCTCGTCCAGGCCGGTCTGTGCCGCCACAAAGGTGTAGGGGTGGTTGAAGGATTCCTTCTCCACGTACTCATGCAGCCGCAGTGTCATACGGAATCCGTCCACCATCTCCGGTAGCTGGGGCCTGAATGTTGTCTTGCAGGCCCGGCAGGTGTATCGGCGGCGGACCACCCAGAGAGTGACCCGCTTGCCGTGGATGGGCAGATCACGATAGGGAACGTCACGCTTGCCGAACCGTACGAACTCACCCTGCACGCCGCATTCCTCGCAGGCGATGGGATCGGGCACGTCCACCTGGAAGTGCATTTCGTCGTCGGTTGATTTGCAGCCCAGTACTTGGTATTGCGGCAGGTGAAGGATGTTGTCGGGAAGTTCGGTCATGGTGTTGTATAGGCGTAGGTGTCAGTCAGATCCATCCGGCTCGGCATTGGTGTTTGCTTTTTTACCCAACAAGCTGCTGGAAACGAAAAGTAAGGCACCGAGGACAATTGCAATATCAGCCAGGTTGAAGGCCGGCCAATGCCAGTCTCGCCAATAGAAATCAAAGGAATCCACAACATAGCCGCGAAAGACCCGGTCAATCAGGTTGCCCATGGCGCCACCGAGGATAAGACTGTAAGCGATGGCTTCTCCTTTATGACGATTTTCAAGGATCAGCTTGATCAGAAAAATCGAGACCACTACCGCGATTCCGATAAAAAAGTAGCGCTGCCAGCCTCCACCATTCGCAAAAAGACTGAATGCGGCACCGGTGTTCCATAGGTGCACCCAGTTAAAGAACGGGGTCACCGAAACATACTCGCCATAGGCCATTGATTGCTGCACCAGCCACTTTACAGCCTGATCAGACGCTGCCAGCAGGCCCGATATGGACAATAGGGCATACGGCGAGAGCTTTTTGCCAATAATGAGCATTATTTAACCCTTCAACGCCAAAATGCGTCTGGCACCGTTAAGTACAATGCCCCCCGCGATGGTGCCGATAATCAGATCCGGATAATTGGAACCGGTCCACGCGACCAGGGCGCCGGCGGTGATGACCCCCAGGTTGATCACCACGTCGTTGGCCGAGAATATCCAGCTTGCCTTCATGTGCGCCCCGCCTTCCCGATGTTTGGATATGAGCAGCAGACAACTGGTATTGGCAATCAATGCGACGAATGCGATAGCCATCATCACCAGCGATTCAGGCTCACTACCGAATACAAAGCGTCTCACCACCTCTACGAGCACGCCCACAGCCAAGATCAGTTGCAGTACACCAGCAAGATGCGCGGCACGTACCTGCATTTTCACGCTATGTCCAACCGCATAAAGGGCAAGCCCGTACACCGCCGCATCGGCAAAATTGTCCAGGGATTCTCCAATCAGGCCGGTGGACTGGGCGATCAGACCGGCAGTCATTTCCACCACGAACAGAAGTGCATTGATGCCGAGCAACCAGCGCAGGGTCCCGGATTCTTGCTTAGCAGAAGCTGCCGAAAACTCGGCGGCCTTGATGGTCTCCGGATTTGCAGCGACGGTTTCCTGAAGCGAGGCGCCTAGCCCCAAGGTCTTCAGTTTCGAGGTGACGGGCTCGACCTCGCCGTCATGCACGACCTTCAGCCGGCGGTTCGACAAGTCGAAGGACAGCGCCCGAATCTCCTCAAAGCCGTTCAGGGCTAGGCGAATCATTCGTTCTTCTGATGGACAGTCCATCTTCGGCACGGCATAAACACTGACCCATCTCCCTGGCGCCTCGGAGGAGGCCTGTATATCGGTATCCGCTGCGGACGTTGCATCACCGCCACAGGCGCCACCACAGGATTTGCTCATGATACGACTCCACTTGAACAATGTTGTGGTACCATTTAAAACTATAAAGCTACTATAAGGTCAATAGAGTAAAGAATCCGTTGGGGAGGAGGCTGATGCGCATTGGTCAGTTGGCGCAGTTGGTAGGGGTCGAAACACAGACGATCCGCTTCTATGAACAGCAGGGCTTGTTGCCGCCGCCTGATCGGCAGGACAACGGTTACCGTGTCTATACCGAGAAGCATGGTGAGGGGCTGGCCTTCATCCGTCGCTGCAGAATCCTGGGCCTGTCACTGGCTGAGATTCACGAACTACAGAGCTATCAGGACGACCCTCATCAGCCTTGTACCGCCGTCAACGCCTTGCTCGATGATCACATCTCTCATGTGCGGTCGCAGATAACCGCTCTGCAAGCGCTTGAGAAACAACTCGTTTCACTGAGAGCGAGTTGCAACGATGACCGGGAAGTTGAGGCGTGTGGGGTTCTTGCTGGAATTAGCGAAGGAAACATGCACCAGCAGTAGGTGAAGCATCAATCAGATAATCCGATGAGATGCCGGTCTGTCTCACTCTCATGCAAAGGTAAGATCAACCATTTAATCCGCTTACCCGTCATTTGTTGTGTACGGCCGGTAGGAAGGAGATGGCGTACCCTCGCTGGTTGATCACGCCCGATCACAACCAGCAAACGAGGTGTACGCCATGGCCCAGACTACCCGCGATGCTCTTTCACAACCAGAGTCCGATGCTAGCGATCCGCTCCACGCGCTGCTGCGCGAGGGCGCGCGGGAGCTGATCGCCAAGGCCGTGGAGGCGGAGCTCGCCGAGTTTCTCGCCGGCTACGAAGACGTGGTGTTGCCCGATGGCCGCCAGGCGGTCGTACGGAACGGCCACCTGCCGGCGCGCACCGTGCAGACGGGCATCGGCGACGTCGAGGTCGCGGTCCCGCGCATCCGTGACCGTACCGGCTCCGGCATCCGCTTCCACAGCAACCTGCTGCCGCCGTACCTCAAGCGCGCTCGCAGCGTCGAGGAGCTGCTGCCGTGGCTGTACCTGCGCGGTGTCTCCACCGGCGACTTCTCCGAGGCCCTGCAGGCGCTGCTCGGCGCTGACGCGCCGGGGCTATCGGCGAGCACGATCTCGCGGCTGAAGCAGCAGTGGAGCGAGGAGCACCGTGCCTGGAGCCGACGGGATCTCTCGGGCGAGCGCTACGTCTACTGGTGGGCCGACGGCATCTACTCCAACGTGCGCATGGACGAGCGGCTGTGCCTACTGGTGATCATCGGCGTCACCGAGCAGGGGCACAAGGAGGTGGTGGCGGTCGAAGACGGCGAACGCGAGTCCGAGGCCAGCTGGATCGAGGTCCTCGAAGGCCTCAAGGCCCGGGGGCTGACCACACCGCCGAAGCTGGCCGTCGCCGATGGTGCGCTCGGCTTCTGGAAGGCGCTGGCGAAGGCCTTTCCGAGCACGCGCGGCCAGCGCTGCTGGGTGCACAAGAGCGCCAACGTACTGAACAAGCTCCCGAAGGCGGTGCAGCCGAAGGTCAAGGCGGCGCTGCGCGAGATCTGGCAGGCGCCGACTCGCGCGGACGCCGAGCGGGCGTTTGACGAGGCGGTGGCGCGCTTCGCCGCGAAGTATCCGAAGGCGATTGAGTGCCTCACCAAGGATCGCGAGGCACTGCTGACCTTCTACGATTTTCCCGCCGAGCACTGGACGCACCTGCGGACCACGAACCCGATCGAGTCGACGTTCGCCACGGTTCGGCTGCGAACCGCCAAGACCCGGAACTGCGGATCACGCGAGACGACGCTGGCGATGGCCTATCAGCTGCTGCGCAGCGCCCAGCGAAACTGGCGTCGGCTCATGGGCTTCAAACTCCTCGAACTCGTCGTCAACAACGTCGAGTTCAAGGACGGAGAGCAACTCAGCGAGGCATCAGCGAGGGGCGCCGCCTGACCGGCGTACACAAGTTTTGACAGTAGCTCAGGAGCTTGAAGCCCATGAGCCGACGCCAGCTTCGCTGGGCGTGGCGCAGACCGGGAGCTCAGCAATCCAGCTCCCGAAGAACGGCGTCCAGCTCGTTGGCCATTCGCGGCAAATCGCTATGCGCGGTATTCCAGATGATCCGGTCGTTCACCTTCGCATACCCGTGGATCAGGATATTGCGAAGGTCCACGGCCGAGCGAAGCTCGGGGATTCGCCCGACCAGGCCAACTCCGGAGAAACCTTCTCCAGCTGCCCCAGTGCCTCCCCGAGAATCTCCAGCTGACGCTCCACCGCTGAACGCAACAGCTGGTTGCTCAGATACTCGGTCTCACTAACACCCTCAATAAACTTCGCCACGGTCGTCGCGGCCTCACGCGCATCCCACAGGTACGCCCTGGGATCACGCTGCATGGACCGCTTCCCGACTTCGCTCGATCTCGGCGCGCACATAGGGGTTCTTGATACTGTCGGTTGAGAGCAGGTCAACCGGGCGACCCAGGATTCCCTCCAGCTCTGAACGGAATGCCAAATAGTCCCGCAGTGACGTGGCCGCGGGACTATCGGGCGAGAACTCGACAAGAAAATCCACATCGGAGTGACGCTGATCGGCATCGAAGTCGATTCCCCGCGCCGCAGAGCCGAACACCTCCAGGCGACGCACCCCATAACGCTGGCATGTCGCAATGATGTCCTGGCGTTTTCGCGCGATCAGCGGATGCATGGCATCACCCGACGGTGGACCGGCCTCAGCGAAGCAAGCGTAGCAAACCGCAGGCGTCGACCACCATCTTGCGCCGGAACTGGCTCGTGAGGATACCTTGGAACAGTCATGCTTATCGTTGTCGACCGTCCGCGCGGTGCAGACCAGCCGGCTCTGCTCCGGCGCCGAGACGGTAATGAATTCGCCGGCCGCCGCCGGTAGACGCGATCTGTGCCTCTCGAGGGCCCAGAATGCACACCTAACGCGCCTCCCGCGCGAAGCGCTTTGCTTCCTCGATATTGATCGTCGCCTTGTAGCCGTGCTCAGCGAGCAGATGAAGCAGATTGGCCCCGGAAAGCAACGCCAGCGGCTTATCTTTCGCGAAGGCGTAGGCATCCGGCCCGTAGTCAGAGGTGGTGATGAGAATGCCCTTGACCGCGCCCTCGTTCACGACCGTACCGTAGAGGTCTCGCACCGCGCTGACGCCCACCGTGTTGGTATAGCGCTTCGCCTGGATGACCATCTTGCCGCCACGGATCGGATCCGGATCGAACGCGATGGCGTCGACACCACCATCTCGCGAGGCCTGTGTCACATGCACTTCGCCCCCATCCTTCTCGAAGTGCTTTGAGAACAACTCGCGGACCAGGTGCTCAAAGTCCTCCCAGTCCATCGCCGCGAGGTTCGTCTCGTTGCCGAGCCCATCGGCGATGTCCCGTGATTCGACGAACCGTGCGTCATCGGAGTCGAACTGGAGAAGCGGCGTCACCGGCGCCAACTCAGCCAGCGACGAGGCCGCCACTCCCTTCAGCGCCTTGAAACACGCCTTGGGATCGACTTGCGAAAGATCGACCTCCTGGAACTCTTCCTTCCCTGTTTGCAACGACAGGATGCACTTCCGCTCGCTCTTCCCCGTCCCGGGATTCACCGACGTCACCCAGCCATTGAACGTGATCATCGCCAGCGCCCCCGACTCATCGGCTTCAAAGAGTTCGTGGACGGTCCGGATGGCGATCTGATAGAGGATGGAGTCGTATAACTTCTTCTTTTGCGCCTCGGTTATGTGCTTCTCCTTGTATTCGTCCCGCGACGCGACATAGGTGACTTCCTTCAGGGTCGGGGTCACTTCCACCGGGGGGAGCTCATAGTCCACGACGAGGACCCCATTGGCCGCGTCGTAGGCAACGGTGTAATCCGCATGGATCCAGTCGGGATACTCGGAGGCACCCAATACAAGCTCGGCGTGCTCCTCCACCGCGTCGGGTTCTCCGGCGAGCCAGCGGCGTCTCAGATCGTCGACGCGGGCCTCCTGCTCGGCACAGGCCTTTTCATATTCTTCCTTTGCGCGCTCATAGCTCGCCCGCAAGTGATCGAAGCGCTTCCCACGCTTCGCTTCCTCACGGTTCGCCCCATCCTCCTCGCTCTGCCACCTCTCCAGGGCCGCTTTCAGCCGCTCTTCTGCCTCGGCCTCCCGTTTCCTGCCAAACGGCGGAATAATCTTGTCAAGGAGGGTGTTCCGCGGCGCAATCGTTCGATCCGACAGTGTGGGCTGCCGACTGCGCTGGACGGGTTCAATACCGATGGGCCGGCCATCGGCCGGGTCTAGCCGAATGCCCTTGGTGCTCTCGTGAGGCTCGAAACGAAACGGCTCATGTCGTTTCAGCTCCGACCAGTCCACCGTGTCATCGACATCCAACGTCCATGCGAGGATACCCTCTGCCGCCCGCATCGCCTCCTGCGCATCGCGCGTGGCGGCGTCCGCGCCCTCTTTACCCCGTTGTCGGCGCTCCGCCTCTTCCTGTTTCGCCTTGACCCGCTGCCACTTCTCATCCCACTTCAATAGCTGATTACGGACCTTGGATTCGAGGATTCCGAAGTCCTTATCCCGAATCACCCGGTGCTCGTTGAGGCCGTCGTGCCACACCTCCACTTGATACCCCAACGGGTTCCCACTTTTTCCATAGTACGCAGACGCCTTCGAGTATCCGGCATTCTCCAACCCCGACATTGTGCCCCCTCCCAACACGATTCCTATAGGACGCGCTCCGATTTCCTCCCCACGGAAACGAGCCTTTATTCGTCCCGCTCCGGAGCGCGATCCGCGATGTCAATCACCTCTGGTGTGGATGATTTACCACCAGATTTTCTTGCAAAAACAAAAACTTCGACGTCATCCTGAAAGTAGTCACTGATGATATCAAAAAGCTCGTCGGAAAAGCGGAATGAGGCGATGTCCTTGCCCTCGGAGGTCCGGAGAGTAAATGTCTGCCGGTCCTTGTCGAGCTCACGCACATAGCCTTCCCGGGACACAGTCGCGGTGTGCTCATGAGCAACCCGCTTGATTTGCTTTCTCAGGGTGCTAGCCATCTCGCGATCGAACCGGTACGGTCGCCCTTCGCCACCAGTCACGAGGCTACCGCTTACCGACACCGCCTCAACGGCCCCGGACCGTGGCGGCAGCAATCGTTGGATGAGTAGAAGCTGTTCGTCGTCCGTGGAGGGCTGATTGTGGGCATGGACCGCACTCTCCAGAGCCCTCGACAGTGCTTCTCCTAGCTCCACGAGCGCATGCTCGTCCACTTCGGCAAGCAACGGGTCATCACTGGCTGGTTTTCCGAACGATACCTCAAAGCTGGAAAACGCAACCCGTTGCACTGGGAGATCAATCAGCCGTTTGAGTGCATTGAGCGGCCGACCACCCCGTCCACCATCGAGGAAACAGTACTCAGCCACGTTCTTTAAGGTGCTATAGGCACTGTCGAAGGCCATCCGCCCCACGCTGGCAGGGACACCATTCGGCCCCAGGCCTGCGCCCTCTAGGCGCAGGCGCAGCAGCGGTTCTTCCTCCGGGTTCAAAGTGAGCCCTGGTTCCGGTAAACGCTCCGAGATGGCCTCAGCGGGGATCCGCCAGCAACCGCTTACCTCGCCGTCGCAGTCCAATTCCACCGCCCACGCCGGCACCAACGTCAGGGCTTCCCGCACACTCACCGCTCCAGCATCCAATTGCTGCAGCAGTCGTTCGCTCGTGGGCGTAACGAGGAAGCGCTCTCTGCCCCCCGCCTCGTCTATGAAGAACCAGAGATACAGCAACCCCCGATCCCGTGTCGTGAAGATACGGGGGCCATCCACATCCATCAGTACGCTTTCCGGCTCAACAGAGGTGAGATTGAGGTTGTCCTCAACCGCATCCGCCGGTGGCCATTGCAGACCCATCACGTCACCACCGCGAACAACTCCGCGCGGCCGATTCCCTCGAACGGCCACCATGTCACATGGCTCTTGTGCCGCCTGCTCGGTGTCCGTTTGGTGCGGCCATGCCGAGCATCCAGGGCGGCCACCACGAGATGCTCACCGAGTGCCGGCATCACCTTTTTGGCGTGCCGGGCCTCCTCTACGTCCGAGAACACCGATAAACCACACCGCATGCAGCAGTCCCCGCCACCAGACTTCCCGCGCTCCGCGTGCGACAGGAAATCCTGGTCGCTTGGTGGATTGGTTTTCACGATCCGATAGTACTCCCCCTTCGGGGACTCGGCATCCGCGGGCGGGCAATCGTTCGGCCAGGCCGCAGGGAAGCTCGGCGACACATCATCCTCCTTGACGACAACAAATCGCGGACTGATTCACGTCAGAAAGCGTAGCAAACCGCAGGCGTCGACCACCATCTTGCGCTGAAGCTGGCTGGCGGGGATGTTGCGGAAGGGGCGGTGGGGCACGAGGGGGACGATGAGGTCGGCGCGTTCCAGGGCCTCGCTGAGGCTCACCACGCGGACGTCGTGGCGGGCGAGCCCCTCGGGGGCTTCCTGGATGTGGGGCTCGACGGCCAGGACCTCCCGCACCCCCTCACGCGCCAGGGTCTCGACGATGCGCAGCACCGGGCTCTCGCGCACGTCATCCACATCCGCCTTGTGCGCCAGGCCCCGGCAGGCGATCACCGGCTCCCACAGGCGGCGCGCCTGGGCGGCGACCTAAGCCACCATCTCGTCGGGCTTGTCGTCATTCACGGCCCGGGCCGTGCGAATCAGCCGGCTCTGGTCCGGGGCGGAGGCGACAATGAACCACGGATCCACCGCGATGCAGTGGCCGCCCACCCCGGGGCCGGGCTGGAGGACTCCAGGATCACGAGATTGCCCGGCTGCAGGACCGGGGCCGTGCCACCGTGAGGCTGAACACGCCCGCGGGCTCCGGCTCCATGCCTGCAAGGCGCTGGCCGCTCCGCACCGCCGAGCACACCAGCACCTCCGGGTCCGGCTCGACAATGTGGATGGCCCCCTGGTTGATGGTGTCCACCACCTCGGCGTCGACGTCCACGCCATGCACGCTGAACCGCTGCGTGGCCAACAGGCTGGCCGTGGGCAGGCCGATATAGCCGAACCCCAGGACGGTGACGGCCGCGCGCTCCTTCGAACCCCTGAAGGCATTCTCTCGCTGTTCGCAGCAACCAGTGCGGCCACGATCCGTGCGCGGCCTTGCCATCCCCGTGCAGGTTGTGCGGCCCGGCCTTGGCGGCGTAGGCCGAGCGATCATCCAGGAGCTCCTCGGCTCCCGGGACACTGCGCTCGGGGACGGTGCCCACCAGGCGCACCGTCCCGGCCTGCGGGAAAGCCGGGACGGTCCCCCCTTCTCCTTACTCGATCATCGCCTGATAGACGAGCGTCTTGAACATACGCCGGTAGTGGGCTCGGTATCCAACCTGCTGGCTCATCAGGACGGCCACCAGAGCCTCCTCGGGATCGACCCAGAAGTAGGTGCCGCCATAGCCCGCCCACATGAACTCGCCGGGTGAGCCAGGTATGCCGGCGATACCCGCCCCTTCGCGCACGCCGAAGCCAAGGCCGAACGTATACCCAGGGGTGCCCAGCAGCAGCTCGCCGGGAGACAGCGGAGCTTCGATGGCGTCCCCCAGGTGATCGGATGCCATCAGCCGGACGGTTGCGGGGCTCAGGATCTGTTCACCGTCCAGTTCGCCGCCGTTGACCAGCATCTGCGAGAAGCGCAGGTAATCCGTGGCCGTGGACACGGCGCCAGCACCACCTGAGTCGTTGGCGGGTTGCTCATCAACATCGAACAGATCGTGGGGTTGGCCGGTTGCCGGGTCGGTGTCGAATGGCTCCGCCAGCCGCCCGAGGTTGTCCCCCGGGACCCAGAACCCCGTATCCGGCATCCCCAGCGGCTCAAACACCCTCTCCTCAAGGAACGCGCTCAACCGCATACCCGAGACTTCTTCCACCACACGACCAAGGACATCGGAGGCCAGGCTGTATTCCCAGACGGTGCCGGGCTGGTGGACCAGGGGGATCTCCGCCAGTGCCTCGACCTGTTCTTCCGGGGTGAGTTGCCGTGCCTCATAGCCCCGGCCGTCCGGCTGGTAAAGGCCCGCCTGGCCGTATGCCTCCTTCACAGGGGCATTCCGGGTCAACTCGCCATAGGCCAGGCCCGCCGTGTGACGGAGTAGATCGTGCACGGTCATGGGGCGGTTTGCCGGCACGGTTTCGTAGGTTACGCGCGCGAACGCCTCATTCAGCGTCGGCTCGCTTACCGGCAATTCGTCAAAGCCCGGCAGGTACTTGCCAACGGGATCCGTGAGCTGGAGTTCGCCCTCCTCGACCAGGATCATGGCCGCGACCGAAACCAGCGGCTTGGACATGGAGTAAATGCGGAAGATCGCATCCGATGGCATCGCTTCATTGCCATCGGGATCCTGGGCACCAAATGTTTCGCTATAGACGAGCTTGCCCTCACGGGCGATCATGACCACCGCGCCGGGCAGGCGGTCCTCATCGATTTCCCGCTGAAACGCCTCGGTCATGCGCTCTAACCGCTGCTCGGAAAAGCCGACGCTCTCGGGGTCCGCTGTCGGCAGTGCCTGTGCCCAGGCGCTGGACGCCACAAGCAGACTCAGCGCGATAGACGCAGGGAGCGTTTTGATGGTCGTATGCATTGCCTCTCCTCCGGTAACCCTCGGCGGGTCGTTGTATTGCTGGCGAACGATGCTGGTTCGGACGACGGTGGCTCTCCCGGAAAGATAGCACCTGCCGCAGAGGCGCCCCCTTCCGGGCGGAGCCTCCAGGCTGGACGCGGCCTTTTATCCGCCGAATTGCAAACCGCCCAGGGATACCCGGAGACCGGTGACCTTGAGGGGTGCGGGAGAGATCGCCATTACTGGGCGCCGTTCGTCGCTGAGAGACAGCGTGAGGCGGTGATGCGGTCAAGTCCCCCGGGGACGTGGGTGCATTGCCCGTGCGCATCCCCTACAGACTGACCCGCGTACTCGATGCGCTTCCGGCAGCCGTCTTGGTCTTCTTCCGGGTTCTTCGGAACCCCGCATAACGACTCGATACCCGTTCGGCACGCTACGGGGTGAGACGGATCATCCACCGCGACAGGACCTCTTCGGAGAGCCCCGCGCGGTCGAGCATCTCCAGGAGCTCCTCCTGTCGGGGCTGGCCGAAGACGATGCGGTAGGTCGCACGCTGACGGCGCAGCTGCCGCAACAGCGCCACCTCCCGCGTATAGGGCAGTGTCGGCGAACAGCACTCGACCTTAAACGGGCCAGGCGCCACCCAGAACGGGACCAGGTCGCTTCTCCCCTCCGCCCGGGCCGCTTCGTCGGCGAGGCGGAACATCCGGGCCCAGAGATCGTCCCCGGGGGTCCACTCTTGCCGGGCCATGCCGGCGAAGCGTTGGGCGATGTTCCGCCGAACCGCGTGGCCCTTGTAGCGGTGAATCCGCCCTTCGCGCTGCTCGAGATCCACCGGGTTGCCGGGGAGGTTCCAGTGGATGAGGCGATGGCACCAGGGGTGGAAATCGAGCCCTTCCTGGCCCACGGAGGTGCTGGTGAGCACGAACGGCCGGAACGGGCTGTTGAAGTCGGCGCGAACGGCGTCCTGGCTCACCACGCCCTCCTCGGTGCGGACCGCACCGAAGCGCTGCGCGAACACCGTGCGCACGCGAAGGGTGTCGGCCGCGAGCCCGCCGCTGCCATCGCGCTCCAGGAAGTGGGCGTGTACCCGGGACTGACGCGGCTCGATGGCGCTCTTCATATCCCGGACGCAACGCGACGCCACTTTCCTGCCCGCATCGTCCTCCGACCAACGGTGCTGCTCCCAGAGCAGGTGCCAGTACTCATCGAGTACCGCCTGCAGGTTGCCGTCGATGCAGTAGCGCAGAACCCGCCGCCAGTAGGTGCGCTCCTCGGCGGCGCTGCCTTGCCCATAGAGCTGGCCGAGCAGGGAGATCACCGCCGGGCGGTTGAACAGGTTCCAGAGCGAATGGGCGATCTGGGTGGCACGGGCACGGCGCTCGTGGTCTTCGAGCCGGGCCATCGCCAGGGTCCGGGCGGCGAGCACCCCCGGCGCCCCCAGCGCGAAGTCCGTGACCGTCTCGGCGAGATCCTTGGGCTGGCGCCCGAGCTCGGCAATATCCAGCGCCGCCAGGTCGTTGAGGTAGTGCGGCAGCGCCTCCGGGTTCGGCTGCCCGGTCTCCTCCACCGATGCCTGTGCCCAGTACGCCAGGAACCCGCGGAGCCCGGGTTCCAGTGCAACCAGCGCCATGTACTCCCAGCGCGGGTCCTCCGGCTCGTCGGCGGCCCCCGCACCCGGGTCCAGTGCCGCGAGCCGCTCGCGCACCTGCTCGCGGACCCAGTCGCGGGGGTCCACGCCGTCCGGGGCGGTCAGCGGGTGGAACTCGTCCGCCAGCACCAGGCTCGGCGCCAGCAGCATCAGCAGACGATGCCTCGCCCGTGTCGTACCCCCCTGGTCGGAGAGGCGCAGCAGCGGCGGGCGCTGTTTGTCCGGCTCCTGGTAGCCCGTCAGGGCGTCGCCGATCATCCGGCGCTCGGCCTCGTAGCTGGCCACCGCGCTGACCACATCGGGGACGAAGTTCCAGGCGGAGAACAGCAGCGTCTTCGTGCGCCGCTCCTGGCCGGCGAAGGGTCCCTGCAGCGGCCAGTAGGCCACCGTGGGTGGCATCCACAGCAACCGCCACATCCCGCCATCGAGCCGATCCGCGAGGATCGCGCGCAGCTTGCCGTGGCCCGGGTCGATACGCGCCCAGCGCAGCAGCGCATCCCGATCCAGAAAGGCGTCCGCATACGCATCAAGCACCCGGACGAGACGCGCCGGGTCCTGCTCGCGCGTCTCCTGCACGTGTTCGCTGATCTTGTAGTGCGGCGTGAAGTGTGGGAGATAAGGCCCGGATTTCCAGAACAGCAGCGGGTCCTCGCCGCCGGCGGCGGTGAACCAGGCATGCGCGGCGAGGTACTGGCGGACGTCCTCCGGCCGTACGTCGAGCGCCAGGGGCGGATCGTCGACCATGCCATCGCCCTGGTCGCTGGCGGCCACGCGCTCGGTCCGCGCCATCACCTGGCGCAGGCTCGCCTCCACCGCGTCCTTGGCGGCGAGCACGTTCTCCGTCTGCCCGGCGGCGGCGCGACGCAGCTCCTGGCGGAAGTCGGCAAGGCGCGAGGCCGGCTGCCTCATGCGCTGCGGATCCCGACCGAACAGGAAGTCCACCGTGGCGAAGAAGTCCTGGTAGTGATCCTCCTCACCGACTTCCACGTCAGCGGTATACAGTTTGTACGGCGTGGCGGAGAGCAGCAGGGTGCACACCGGATGCCCGTGCTCATTGCGCGCCTCGAACAGCGCCTCAGCCAGCTGGCTCGCCGGGTCGGCGTCGGGGTCGTCCCGGTTCATGAGGTCCTTGAAGCGCTGGAACTCATCCAGGATCACCAGATCCGGCTCCAGCGCCTCCACGCAGACCTCCGCCAACACGCGGCGCAACTCGCCGATCAGCCGGTCCCGCTCCCGGCGCGCCGCCGCCGGGTAGGCATCGCGGACTCGCGAGAACCACGCCGCGATGGCCGCATTCAGGCTGGCCAGGAGCCCACCGTCGCTGCGCACCCTAGCCTGGAAGCGCTGTCGGATCCCCGGCTCCAGCGGCACCGGTCTCGCGATCTCGGCACGCCACCGCTCCCTGCCCACCCCCACCTGCAGGAGGTTCATCAGGCCGGTGCTCGAGACCACCAGGTCGCGGAGCAGCCAGTAGAGGACCTGGCGCTCGTTCGCCCTCCCCCCGGCATGCCCCATGTTGAACGAGGTCCCCGGCGTGAAGCTGATGAAGTTGACGCGGGCGTCGGCGAGACCGGCCGTGCCCCCGCCGGGTGCCAGCTCGGTCGCCAGCATGGTCAGCCGCGTGGCGAGCGCCAGCGACCGCTCCGAGCGGCCGGTGACCTGCAGCTTGGGGAGATTGGAGCGGGCGATGCTCTGGTTGCTGCAGACGTAGATGACGTCGATGCGCTCGGTGCTCTCCCACAGGTGGTCGATGGCACGGGCAATCACGCCGCGGGCCACCAGGGTCTTGCCCAGCCCGACCTCATCGGCGACCAGGAATCGGTTGGTACGGTCCTCCGCCTGAAAGAGCCGGTGGAAGGCATGCTCCACCGTTCGCCGCTGAAACGGCTTCAACGGCGCCAGGATGGCCTCGACATCCGGTCGGTTCACGGGCGCCCCTCCCTGATCGCGGCATCAACGGCCTGCCAGATCGCGTGGAAGTCCTCCGGCACGATCCGGGTCCCGTCCTCCTGGCGGCTGAGATCGGCCATGAGCTGGCGCACCGTCTCCAGCCGCTCGGGCTCGCGCGCCGCCACCCGGAGCAGATCCTCGAGCAAGGTCTCGGCCTCCAGCGGCAGCCGGTCCGTCCACTCGCCACCCCTGCCCGGCCCGTCTTCCGCCCAGTCGACCAGCCTTTCCAGACCACCCAGCAGGGCCCGCAGGAACTGGAGGAACCGCTCCGGGCTGTTGATCACTATACGCAGGACCCGGTCCATGCGCCCCTCCGGCAGGCCCTCGGTGGGCAGCTTGACCACCAGGGTGAGGTCATCGACGTCCGCCGCGACCCGCAGGTGCACGGCCACGAACGCCGTGAGCCGCTCCAGCGGCATCGTCCAGGTGGCCCCGTCGTCGAGGGCCTGCGCGTACGGCTCACCGAGCGAGACCGGCCACGCGGTCATCGCCACATCCGAGCATGGCGGGACATGGCCCTGAAGGGACCAGGCCCACCCCGCCTCTTCGCGCGCACAGCGGACGCTGAGCGCCGCCTCGAGCACCGCGTCCCGGGCGGCCTCCAGGGCGCGGCGTGCCGCCGCCACCCCCTGGTCCTCCTCGGATGGCTCCCGGATCGGATAGGGGACGCAGAGCCCCGCGAAGCCGGATTCGAGGAAACGCTCGATGCGAACGCCCCGCTCCGAGCCCTCGCGCCCCTTCCGCCCCACGATCTCGGCCATCATCTCGACGTTGCGGCCGCCGAAGGCGGCACGGGTGAGATTGGCGGAGCCGACGAACCAGTGCGCGTGAAAGCCGTGCTCCATGGCGATGAGCTTCGCATGCAGGCCCGATGGCCGGCGCGCCGCCGCGTCGTCGTCCTCCGCCTCGTCCACGGCACCGTCCATGAGCACCTGCACCTCGCCCCACCGCGCGAGCCCCTCGGCCGGCAGTGCGTCCAGCGCCTCGGCGCGGCTGACGAGCTGCGTCTCCCGGGGCCCGGCTTGGAGCAGGGTCTCGAGCCCGCCGGCATTCACGAACGGCGCAATGGCGAGGAGGCGCCGCGCGCGCTCCATGGGCTGCCAGGGCTGCCGCGTCGGGCCGTCCAGGCCGAGGGCATGGAAGCGCACCGCCCCCTCGAACCCGGCCGGGGCCGGGAACGCCGTCGCCGCCAACTCGGCGGCAAGGCGCTCCAGCGTTCGCCGGATCCGCCCCGGCACGGCGTCCGCGCTGCGGCCCAGCGCCGGCAGCGCCCCGATCAACCGTGCCAGCCCAGAGGCTGAATCGCCGTCACCGCCCTGCCCCGCTTCCGCCTCGCTCACCAGGGCCACATCCCAGGAGCGGTCGTGGGTGAGGTTGCGGGATGCGATGGCCACGCGCAGCAGCGGCGGCTGGTCGCCGGCGGTGAAGCGCGCGACCCAGACCTTGGGGTGGAAGGCGCCGCCGCCGGGGGCGCGCACCGGGTGGACGCTCGACTCCAGCGCGGCATAGAGCTCGCGCGTCTGCCCGGGCACCGCGATGCCCGCCTCGTCGACGAACACCTGCACCCGGTCGGCGGCCTCCCGCAGTGACTGCAATAGCCGCAGTGGCTCGTCCAGCAGCTCCTCCACCCCGCGGTCGGTCTGGGCGAGCACCGCCAGGGGCAGTGCCAGCAGCACCTCCAGGTCCAGGGTGTAGGTGGTCATCACCGTGTGATCGAACCGGTAGCCGGATGGCGGGCGGAGGATCTCGATGGCGACCTGACGCGCGTCCGGGGAGAGCATCAGCGCTGCAGCCCCTGGTGCAGATCGGCAAGCAGGCGGCGCACCTGCGGCCACCGGAACGCCATCCGGCCCACGCCGGTGCCGCCGCGCCACTCCAGCAGGCGGTTCGGGTTGTGCAGCCGCGCCCGCGCACCCTTAAGCCGCCGCTCGCGGGTGGCAATGAGATCGCGCAGCCGCCGGCTCGCCACCACGCCCTGGGCGCCCGCAGCCCGCACGCCCTCGCACCAGCGCTCGACGAACCACCGCTGCGGCTGCTTGATCGCCACCCCCTGCCGGGCAGCGAGCTGCCAGAGGCGATCCGGATCGAAGGGGGCCTCCGCCGCCTCGCGGGCCGCCCACTCGCCCAGCGCGGCACGGTAGTGCGCGATCAACCGCTCGTCCTCCGTGGCCTGCGCCCCGTAGCGGGCCTGCCGCGTCTCCGCGAGGAGCAGGTTGTAGAGCAGCGGCGCGCCCTCCACGTGCAGGGAGAATCGCCGGGCGAGCTCTACCAGGTGGCGGTGCTGCGGCTCCGAACGCCAGACCTCCGGGGCATCCCACAGGGTTTCCGCGGCCAGCAGCGCCTCCGAGCCAGCCCGGGTCAGCCAGGCCAGGAGGCTCCCCGGTTCGCTGGTCTCCATGCAGCCACGCACGAACTCCGCCTCCTCCCGGCTCAGCGCGAAGGTGGCCTCGCGCCACAGTCCGTCCGGCGGGTCCGGGAGGTGGGGGTGCCACGTCACCTCCCGTCCCCAGCGCACGCCGGGATCATCGGGATGCCCCGGGGCGTCCCGCGCGGCGAGGCGGTGGAAGTTCGCGTGATACCAGCTCTGGCTCTGCCGCGGCACGAACACGCCCCAGCGCACCAGCGCCGCCCAGTAGGCGCTGCTCGGCAGCCGCGCCAGCCCCTTGCCCGCGACGGCGCCGATGATACCTTCCTGCTCGCCGCCGGCCTTGAGCGCGTCAATGAGCGCGAGCTCCGCCTCACGGGCCTCGGCGGTGATGTCGGAGACCCTCCGGGACCGCGCCTCCAGGGACCGGTAGATCCAGGGAATGAAGAGCACGTAGCGCAGCCGCGTGCGCAGCACCGTGGTCCCCGGAAAGAGCGCATCCGAGAAGAGGTCGCGGATCGTACCGAGGCCGAGCTCGTCGACGGTGCCCTGCTCCTTGAAGAGATCGAGCACACGGCGGACCTTGTCGCGGTCGGCGGCGGTCAGGTCCATCCAGGTGAGAAAGGCGGGGTTGGCAGCCATCCGTGTCCTGCGCTCCTGCATCGCCGGCGCGGGTGCGCCGTCTGAGCCCTTGTAGGCGGTGTCACACTATGCTTCAATCTTCACCCATTCAAAGGATGAGCAACACCCCAGATGGACCTCAAGGGGTACCCGTCTCGGCGGTAGCGTGGCTCAACGCACAACCACGCTATGCCGGCAGGCGGCTTCTCCCCGGCCCCTTAGTCCTTATCTACCTCTCGGTGCGCGCCGTACAACCCAAGCAACATGGCCGTGCCGGAAATAGGGACGGGTCACATGGCCACAGCAACCACCAAGATCACCATCACCGGGCTGTTGCCGGCGAATCTGGACGCAGAGCAAGCGCCTCTGTGACACGCGCCAGTGCGCATGGCAGCGCCTGCACCTTTTCGAGCATCAGGCTTATGTCCACGCCGCCGTGTTGCGGGTGCGCTGTCAAGAATGTGGGAAGACCTCGCAGGTCGAAGAGCCCTGGGCGTGGCCGGCGAGCGGGTTCTCGGAACTGTTCGAGGCCTTGGCCATCACCCTCTGCCAGCAGATGCCGATCCGGCAGGTCGCCGCCTCTTGGCACGGGATCCTCAACGCCTTCGACTCGCGTCTGTCCAACGCCCCGTCGAGGGGATGAACGCTTGGACCCAGGCCGCCAAGGCGCCCGAGGCTTTCACACCACTCGCAATCCGATCACTGTGTGCCATTTGATCGGTGGCAAGCTCGCCCATCTGTCGGCATCACCCTACGGCACAACATGCCGGCCGGCGGCCGCCTGACCTGATGACTGAGTCACCCACACAAACCGCAACGGCACCAGCGACCACCATGCAATTGGAATTCCTTACCGATGACGATGAAACCGTTCGCATCTGCGTAGACTACTGGCGGCAGGCTGAGAACGGCCGTTTCGCATTAACTGTCCGAGAAATCGCGCACCTCTATGGAATACGCCGGGATGCAATCAGCACGCTCGTGGAGACGTATTCTTTCGTGTGGCAAGATGATATTTGCTGTGGACGCTGCAAGAATCCCTATCGCTTTAGCACCCGCACCCAATATCAGAACAGGCGGTGGTTCCAAGACCGTATCTGTTTGAGCTGTCAGGAAGCTGAACATCGCGAAATTGTTAACAGAAAAAAAACGATTATTAGTGAAATGCGGCGATCAGCGGAAGGCAATAAACCCAGCCTTGAAAACCTAGATTTAATCACCAAAATCTATCTGCTAGCCACCACCCAAACGCTAGGTAACGAGAACCTCACGACAATAGAGTCATTGAATGATTACTCAATACTTAAACTGTCTCCTGATCCCGACTACGACAAAACGATTCTTCGCCATTTAATTCAACAAAACCTGCTGCTGATCTCCTTGGATACACATATCGAAGCCGTACAACTCAGTGAAGACGGTCAGTTTGCTATCGAAATTGGAGAAAGCAAATTCAACCTTGCCCTACATCCGGACCAAGTCATCGCACTGATGAATGAAATTTACAATGCAGAAACGGCGAGCGAGATTATTCAGGTGCCGGAGTTTGCTGAACTATGCCACGAAGCACAACTAAATGAGTGTCTTGCGTTCCTAAAGCTTGCTCTTGGAAAGCATCGACTATATCTGTCACCAGGAAAGAAAACCCGGCAGGTTCTTACCCAATGCCTTGAGCACTTCAGCGTCGCGCAGATTTATTGCTTGATTTGGCGCGCGGCCAAGGACGCGGCGGCTTATTCCCTGCGGCCCGGTATCGGAAGGAGGCATGCGGCGAACTCGGTCGTTGGGAATATCTCGCGGTATATGGAGACAGCTCTAGCCAATGGCTGGGATATAAAGGCATTCCGCCGGGACTACGATCTTCCTCAATCGTCTCTGAGTCGCATTCTCTTCAACGTAGTGCTAGGCACTGATGACGGTGGGTTCAAATACGCATTGCATGAGTTACTTGATGGCGACAGACGTATGTCTACATCGTTGTAGCAATCAAAACTGTTGTCACAATAAGGCTTGGAATTTCGGTCGATTGTGACGGAAGGGTTGGGACATAGTACGACCGAGCGTTGGAGTTATTTTCAGAGATTGTGTACAGCGTTTCCTCGCTGGTTAGCTACATGAAATCACAACCGGAGAGGGATATGCACACCATGACCAACGCAACGCGCGATGCGTTTCACCCCCACAGTTCGATGTTACGATCAATTTTGATTTCACGGCGCATGCTCTTAGCATGACCGAGGTCATCGATCGGCACCGGGGTCGACTTCAGGCGCTTGAACGGCATACGCCGAGCCTTAAACTGAACACGATCCCGGGGCTGTTGCCAACGGATCCGGACGCGGAGCAGACGCACCGGAACCACTTGGTCGAGAGACACCGCTCATGATGATGCTTGACGTGGCCGTGTAGAATTCGATTACCGCGCTTCACTCTACCCTGAATCCGTGACCGGAACTGGCCCTATGCGCCCAACGCGCTGATTATTATGTATAATTCGGCGCATCGCCGGTCACCCGAATGGTGCATGCATGGAGCCCCCGGGTTCATCAGGTCCTTCCCCGATCATGGGGGTGTAGCGGCCTTCCAGTCTTTGGGAATCAGCGAGTTACGATCAGGCATCCTGAGCAGGCCTGTTGTGCCAACTAAGGGGTATAACGAGTCCTGAGAATCGCGCCATTGAAGGGTTTCCGGTGCTGTTGTAGCGTTGGGCCATGTTTATCCGCTCCTCGCGCTCCCAAGGCCGCACCTACCTGCGACTGGTCGAGGGTTATCGCGACGCCCAGGGCCGGAGCCGGCACCGCCAGATCGCCCAGCTCGGGCGAGCCGATCAGCTCACCGAGGACAAGGTCCAGAGCATCATCCGCGGGCTCAAGCGCCACACCGGGCTGCCGCTGGTGGATGGCGAGAGCGCCGAGTTCGAGCCGAGCCGCTCGCTGGGCGGCGCGTGGCTGCTCACCGAGATCTGGCGCGCGCTCGGCCTCGATACGGGGCTTACACGGGCGCTGCGCTCCTCGTACCGCCAGTTCGACCTCGAGGCGGTCATCCGCTCGATGGTGTTCAACCGCCTGCTGGATCCGCAGAGCAAGCTCGGGGTGCTGCGCTGGCTGGAGCGCGTGCACCTGCCCGGGGTGGAGCAACGCTGTATCGACCACAATCAGCTGCTGCGCGCCATGGATGCGTTGATCGAGCATCGTGAGGCGGTCGAGGCGGTGGTCGCCGAGCAGGTTCGCCCGCTGCTCGATCAGGACCTCACCGTGACCTTCTACGATGTGACCACCGTGCGCATCCACGGCGAGCACCGCC
Organism: Arhodomonas sp. SL1; assembly: GCF_052060015.1. Taxonomy (NCBI): domain Bacteria; kingdom Pseudomonadati; phylum Pseudomonadota; class Gammaproteobacteria; order Chromatiales; family Ectothiorhodospiraceae; genus Arhodomonas; species Arhodomonas sp. SL1. The sequence continues at coordinate 26,810 of NZ_JBPODZ010000021.1, forward strand.
TCGAGGCCGATCTGCGCCAGCCCGGGATGAGCAAGGACACCGGCGGGATCGCGCGGCAGTTCGCTCTCGGCGTGGTGCAGACCGCCGAGGGGCTGCCGATCGCCCACGAGGTCTTCGAGGGCAACGTGGCGGAGACGAAGACGCTGGCGCCGATGATCACCCGGCTGCTGGAGCGCTTTCGCTTGCAGCGCGTGGTGGTGGTCGCCGACCGGGGGCTGCTGAGCCTCGATAACGTCGACACCCTGGAGGCGCTGGGGCGCGAGCAGGGCCTGGCCGTGGACTACATCCTCGCCGTGCCCGGGCGGCGCTACGGCGAGTTCACCGAGGTGATGGCGCGCCTGCACCCCGAGCTCGCCCGCGAGGCCGAGGCCGGCGGCGGGGAGGCCGTCACCGAGACCACCTGGGCGGGGCGGCGGCTGGTGGTGGCGCACAATCCTGAGCGCGCCGTCGAGCACAGCGCCCACCGGCGCCGGCGCATCGAGCGCGTCGATGAGCTCGGCCAGCGCCTTGCCCGGCGCCTGGACAACCAGGACGCCGCTAAGCCCGGGCGCGGGCGGCGTTCCTCGGATCGCAGCGCCTACCAGCGCTTCCACAAGGCAGTCATCGAGCAGCGCCTCTCCGGGATCATCAAAGCGGACCTCACCGCGCCGGCGTTCCATTACGAGATCGACGACGATGCCTGGGCGGCGGCCGAGCGCCTCGATGGCAAGCTCCTGCTGGTCACCAGCCTCGATGACCGCGAGGCCGACGAGATCGTCGAGCGCTACCGCAGCCTCGCCGACATCGAGCGCGGCTTCCGGGCGCTGAAGGGCACCCTCGACATCGCCCCGGTGCACCACCGCCTGCCCGAGCGCATCCGCGCCCACGCGCTGATCTGCTTCCTCGCGCTCGTCGTCTACCGCGTGCTGCGCATGCGCCTGCGGGCCAATCCGCCATCGGGTGTGCACAGCGTTGAGCGAGTGCTGGAGACCTCGGAGACCGTGCAGCTCCATCGACTCACCCTGGATGGCGAGCCGATCCAGGGGATCTCCATGGCGCCGCCCAGCGTGATCTGTTCAAGAGCCTGGAGGTGACACCGCCGCGCAGCGATATCGCCGTGTAGTTGTGCCAACTCAAAACGGAAGGCCCCCGTATCAACTAGTTATGGCCACGGCTGATGAACTTGGGGGAGCCCGCTCGCTTTAGCATCCGCCAGACCCAGCAGCTGATCACCGGTCAGGCCGGCTTGGTGCTCGCCGGCCAGGCGCTGTCGCGTTTCGCCCAGCTCCCCCAGCAGCTCGATCCCGTCTTCCCGGTGCGCGGCACGGCGCTGCCCACCAGCGATGTGGTCAAGGGCTACCTGGGGCTGCTGTGTCAGGGCAAAAGTGACTTCGAGGCGATCGAGGCGTATCGCGGGGACACGTTCTTCACCCAGGCGCTCGGGCTCCGCGGCGTGCCCTCGGCGGCGCGGCTTCGCCAGCGCCTCGACGAGCTCGCTGCCACCGAGGGGGCGCTGGAGGCGGTGGATGCGCTTTCCGAGCGGCTGCTTGCTCGCGCGAAGGCACCGATCACCGCCACCGCCGAGGGCTACGTGCCGCTCGATATTGATGTCTTCGTCATGGACAACTCGGAGACCGCCAAGGAGGGGGTCTCGCGCACCTACGCGGGGGTGGACGGCTAGTAAGCGTTCAAACGCGGCCGTTCTTCCGGAGCACGAGATCCCCGCCTAGCCTCTCCCGTGCATTCACTGACACGGG
>NZ_JBPODZ010000022.1:0-22840 GCF_052060015.1 Arhodomonas sp. SL1
GGCATGATGGGCCAGGGCATGGGTCCCGGCATGATGGGCCAGGGCATGGGTCCCGGCATGATGGGCCAGGGCATGGGCCCCGGCATGATGGGTCAGGGCATGGGTCCCGGGATGATGGGTCAGGGCATGGGCCCCGGCATGATGGGTCAGGGCATGGGTCCCGGGATGATGGGTCAGGGCATGGGTCCCGGGATGATGGGTCAGGGCATGGGCCCCGGCATGATGATGGGCCAGCGGAATCTCAGTGCCGAGGACAAGGCGCGCCTGACGGAGTTGCGAAAGGGACACATGAACGAGCAGTTCGACCTCATGCAGCAGATGCAGGAGAAACGCTTTGCCCTCGCGGGCCTGTATCGTGAGGCCGCGCCTGATCCGGAAGCGGTCGGCAAGGCCTACACGGCGCTTGCCGATGTTCAGCGTCAGATGCTAGAGAATTGCGTCACCTTCCGAAACGAGATGCAGGGGTTGCTGAAGCCCGATCAGGGCTCGGGCATGCACGGCATGTCCGGTGGACAGTCCGAATAGCCCACCAGGCAGGGGCGGCGGACGGGAGGACGTGCGTCGCCCCGCGGGTTACCAGGCTATGGCGGTCCGCGGAGTACGAGTCGTTACCAGTTCACAGGAGTCGATAACCTGGGTGCTCGATCCCAACTCGCTGAAGACGGATCGCCCTATCGGGCTTGGGGGCGTTGGTCACCAAATTGCCTTGAGCGTCGAATAGGGGCCGCGCGATCCTTTTTTGACAGGCGCTTCGGATTGGGGAGATCCTTGGATTCGTAACTATGCCCTCCCTGGTGGGGTGGGTCGAGCGGAATGGGGCTCTGGTCTCAAGCCCATGGTGATCACAGTCTTGGGGAACGCAGAGATGAATGACGAGAGCTGTTGCAGCCTCAGCCTGGACCCGGAGATCAAGGAGCAGGCGCGTCGACGTTTGCTGTCGGTGCGGGGCCATGTGGACGGGGTCGCGCGGATGTTGGAGCGCGAGGACGTCTACTGCGTGGACGTGCTCAAACAGATCAGTGCGATCGAGGGCGCCTTGAAGAAGGTTGGGGACCTGGTACTGCGCAGCCACCTCAATAACCATGTGGTGACCGCCCAGCAGCGCGGTGATACCGAAGCCATCGTCTCCGAGCTGATGGAGGTGCTCAAGTACCGGAAGTAGGCTCATTGAGGAGGAGGACGCAGGGCAATGACACGATACCCCACGGCCCTGGAGGTGCTCCTCCATCACCTGGCCGGGGCCGCGGCCATCCAGCGCGCGTTAGCCGTTCTCTAGCGGATTGACGTACCGGACACCGGCAAAGCGCCGGAAGTCGTTGTCCGCCGAGTAAACCGTGTAGCCATGTTCCAGTGCCAGCGCGGCGATATGCGCGTCGGTGGTGAGATTGCCCCCCGTGCCGACGGCCTCCATCAGATTGCGGAGCACCGGCCAGTGATTAAGACCCGGTGCCACGGCATTGACCGGGGGTTGCGCCATCCACTGATCGACATAGGCCATCGCCCCCTCGACGGACAAAGGCCGCTCGAAGATACGCGGATTGGTGCTGAGACGCAGAAAGGCGAGGATCACGACCCAGGGGATGCCCACGGCCTCGGTGCCGGATAGAACCTGCTCCCACCAGTGGCGCGCCCGGGCGTGTTGCGGCAAGTCCGCGTTGACCGCGTACAGTAGCAGATTGGCGTCAACCAGGATCATTTCCGCTGTTCGAGTTTGGCGGCGAGGGCGTCATCCTCCAGCCGATCAGCGAGTTGACGAGCCTTGGTGAGATCGACGCCGGCGGCAAGCCCTCCCATGTGGGCTGGCTCCAGGTGATACGGTCGAGCCGAGGGCCGTTCGCGGGCCGCCAAACCGGCCCGCAGGGCCTCGTTGACGATCTGCTTGAAGGACTTACCGCTGGAATGCGCGGCGCGCTTGAGCTCCTCGGCCAAGCGGTCTTCGATGGTCAGAGTGGTGCGCATCCTGATGGTATCCAAGTAATCATCATGATGCATGAGAATATCGAGGCACCGCGGCAAGGGCAAGATAGGTGGGCTGGCCTCACGGCTCCTGAGGTAATCATTAGGCCGTCCTGGCCGGCACCCGCGAGGACTCCGTGCCGAGCGGATCGGCGCTGACCTCGGCATCCTTGGCCGGGGGTGCGTCCCACAGCATGATTTGCGGCGGGATTCGGTCCGGTGGTGCGCCCCCTTTAATCCTTGGACACCTCTTCGTCCCTGCGAGCCGCAGGATTACAGAACGATCACTCCAGGGGAAAGAGCTCGGCGATCTCCTGATAGGCGTTATCGTCGAGCCCGGTGAGCCGGCGCAGCTCGACGGCGGTGAACAGCGTCATCTGCGTATCGTCGGTGATAGCGCCGCTCCGCCCGTAGGCGGGCTCGAAGTCACGGACCCCTTTCCTGCCGCAGCGGGCGTTGATCTGGTCGGCACTGAGGAACTCTACCGGCGCCCCCAGCGCATCACCGATGGCGCCGCCGATAAGGCACCCGGTAAATGTCTCATCCACGATCATGGACCGACCCCCGCTTTTGTCTCCATTCGATTACGCTTACAGAGTGGCAGCTCCGTGCGACATCGGCTGTCGGGCAAACGGGGGAAGTCCACACCACGCCGACAATGTCCACAACGGGCACGCGAGCTAACGCTCGAAACCAACGGGTTCCAGGCCTTCGTCTACTCGGTTCGATTCAAGCTGTGGGCACAGTTTGGGCACACGGCGGGGAGGGGGGTGCGAGGGAGGTCTTATAAGCTCTTGATTTAATTGGCGCGCCCGACAGGATTCGAACCTGTGACCTTCGGCTCCGGAGGCCGATCAGATGCGTCGGGGTTAAGCGGAGAAATTCGTTATTATACTGGGATATCAGAAGGATATAGATGTAACAGTCAGAAAGTCACTGACCAAACGACACCACTTTACCTCGAGCTACGGGCACATAAGTGTGCTCCTATACGGAACTATAAGAATGCATTTCTCGATAGGAAGCCCCCGTGCCCAATCGCGTCACCCGCCGCATGACGGATCAAGTGGTCAGCCATCGTGATGCCGAAAGGGGTAGTAGCAAGGCGATATCAACTGCGTCAGCTACTCCGTAAGCGTCCGCCCATGACCGTCTTCTCGTAGGCATACGCTTACGGGGCAGGCGCCGGCTGGAAGCAGATGATGAAAGGTTTCCGGTCGTAACCCAGCCTCCGCAGTAACCGGTTAGAGATGTAAGGGTCCGGCCGGCACCGCCTTCCCTTATCTGCGACGATGGCCAATGATAGCGTTTCCATGGGCACTGTCGGCACTTGATACGTGTCCCCCCGGAAGCGAAGTGGACGCCAGCGTAGAAGCTCCCCGAGTGGCTGGCGGGGCGAGCGCCGCTCTCGTTCCGATTCATATGGCGGGCACTTCCATCGGGGTTGCCGAGTCACTGTGCCCTATGCCGGTGCACTCCTCTGACGGCGAGGTGAAGATCACCCTGAGCGTTGACCACCGGCTGGTCGTCCGCGGCGGCGGCGACGCGGGGGCGCTGTCCATGGCGCTGGTGGCCCAGCAGCTGAGCAAGGATCCGTTTTCCAGGCACATCTTCGTCTTCCGCAGCGCACGTTCGGCCCGCAACAGGAGGTGCTAGCCGCGTGGCCCGCGGGATGGCCCTCGGTATACTGCGCGGATTCCGACGACGCCCGCCAATACCCCGAAATGGCCCGAGGAGGGTGCTGTCCCGCGCGCCGAGCTCGCGGGACAGCCGGGCGGAGTTGGCGACGCTGCGCAGCCGGCGTCAGCACCGCGACTGTGAGTGGGTGCAAGCGCCTGTGTGCACATGCCCGAAGTGCGGTGACACGCTGAGCTACCTTGGCGAGGACGTCACCGAGGTGCTCGAGTACGGTCCCGCCTCCTTCCGGGTGATCCGCCACGTGCGCCCTAAGCAGCGCTGCCGCGCCTGCGCGGCGGTGGTGCAGGCACCGGCCGCCGAGCGCCCCATTGCCCGCGGTCTGGCCGGGCCGGGACTGCTCGCCCACGTGCTCGTAGCGAAGTACTGTGACCACCTTCCGCTCTACCGCCAGGCGCAGATCTACGCCCGCGAGGGCGTGGCCATCGAGCGCTCCACGCTCGCCGACTGGGTGGGGGCGGCGAGCGCGCTGCTCGCCCCGCTCGGCGAAGCGCTGGAACGCCACGTGCTCGGTGGCGCCAGCCTGCACGCCGACGACACGCCGGTACCGGGTGCTCGATCCCGGGCGGGGGCGCATGCGCACCGCCCGGCTGTGGACCGACGTGCGTGAGGAGCGCGGCTGGTCAGGGTCAGCCGCCTCGACCGTCGTCTTCCGCTACAGCGCCGATCGCAAGGGCTGCCATCCCCAGCGCCACCTCGCGGGGTACACCGGCACGCTCAAGGCCGACGGCTATGCCGGCTTCGGGGCGCTGTGCGCCACGGGGCGCATCGAGGAGGCGGCGTGCTGGGCGCACGTGCGTCGCAAGTTCCACGACATCGCGGCGGCCAGCAGCTCGCCGCTCGCGCGTGAGGCGCTCGAGCGCGTCGGCGCGCTCTACGCCATCGAGGCTGAGATCCGCGGCCGCCCACCTGAGGAGCGCCGCACCGCCCGCCAGGCCCGCCCCGGTCCACTCATCGCCGAGCTCAAGACCTGGTTCACCGAGATCCTCGGCATGCTATCGGCAAAATCCGCGCTCGCCGCGGCAGTGGGCTATGCGCTCGGCCGCTGGAAGGCCCTGACGCGCTACCTCGTCGACGGGCGGCTCGAGATCGACAACAATGGCGCCGAGCGCACCCTCGCGCGGCGTCGCGCTCGGGCGCAAGAATTACCTCTTCGTCGGTTCCGACCGGGGCGGCGAGCGCGCCGCTGAACGGGCTCGACCCGTATGCCTACCTGCGAACGGTCCTCGAGCGCATCGCCGAGCACCCGATCCGCGAGATCGAGGCACTGCTGCCCTGGAATCTGGCCGGCGAGCTGGGAGACCATCACCTCCAGGCTGCCTGAGCGGAGGCCCTATGGCCGTGCCCGAAACCCCGACACTGGTGAACATCGAGACCCTGATGGAGGACGACGGCCAGATCACCGTGGGCCACCTCGACCCGGTTGGCGTCGTCGCCATCGCCAACGACGAGCACAACGCGCTGGCCATGCTCCGGCGCCGAAAGGGCGAGACCCTCAACGAGCTGCTCCGGCGGCTCGATGCCGCCATCGACCTGGCGCTGGAGGAAGGCGAGTACATCGACGAGATCAACCTGCCGCCTCCCTCGCGCTCGCGTTAGACCACCACCGTCCCCCCGCAGGGGGTGGCCGTCGGACGCTTACCACAGAGGCGCTGAGCTTGCGAACGGTTTTGTGAAGGGAGCCCGCGTACTCAATCCTCCGACTTACCCCAGAAATCCCGGCGCTCAGAACCTCTTCCTCCCCGCCGCATGCACGCCGAGCGACCTGCTCGGCAACGTAGATATCCTCAAGCTCATCAAGATGCAGCGATAGTCGCGACGACCGAAGATCAAGTCGACAGGCGCCCCCAAGCCTCAAGGCGCTCCCGGGCAAACTCCCGGAACACCCGGACCCGGGCCGGCGCGTCATGGCCTCCCAGGGTGATGGCGTAGAGCGTGCCTTCGGATACATGCCACTCCGGGAGGACACGCTGGACCGCGCCCGAGACAATGGAGTTCGCCGCCACAAAATCGGGGACCGGCGCGATACCGCCGCCGGCCGCCGCGATTCGCAGCACACTGGCGTAGTCGCTGGCGCGGATCACCGGGCGAGCGACCACCTCACTGCCCCGACCGCGGCGATCGGTCAGTTTCAAGTGGGCGGCGCCGGCAAACTCCCGCGCCACGACGAGGGCATGTTCGGCGAGCTCGGCAGGCGTGTCGGGGCCGCCGGTGTGGGCCTTGAGATAGCCCGGCGATGCGTACAGTCCAATCCGGAACCGTGCCACCGTGGAAGCCCGATACCCCATATCCGGAAGGTCTTCCACCGTGGCCCGCAAGGCCAGGTCAACGCGGTGGGCCGCAAGATCGATGGGGGCATCGGTGAGCACGAGTTCCACGGTGATCTGGGGGTGCAGTGCCCGGAACCGAACCACCAGCTCGGGCAGCACATCCATGCCCAAGTCCACCGGCGCGGTGACCCGGAGGTGACCGCGGGGCACGGCTCGTGACTGGCGTGCCCCCTCGGCGGCTTCGTCCAGCCAGGCGAGCGCTTCCCTGGCGCGGGCGTGGAAGGCGAGCCCCTCCTCGGTGGGTGTCACCGCCCGGGGGTGCGGGCGAGTAGCCGCACCCCGAGGCGGCGTTCGAGGCGTGATACCCGACGACTCACCCCGCCCTTGGTCTCACCCAGATGCCGAGCTGCCGCCGAGACGGTGCCAAATTCGGCGACCGCGCAGAACGCCCGTACGTCCTCCAGCGAACCTCCAAGGGTTTCCAGTTCAGCAACCATGTGTTCCAAATTGACCGTCTTACGTATGAGAAGAAACGATCCCATCCTGTGCCGCAGTTGCCAAGGCAATTCATCTCGAACCCGATGCACAGGAGCAAGACCATGACGACGCAGACCTCAACTACCTCCACCTCCGATGTCGGCGCCGCCGACAAGCTCGCCTTCCTCGCTTACCCGCTGGTGCGCGTCACCACGGGCCTGCTGCTCATGCCCCACGGCGCGCAGAAGCTGTTCGGCTGGTTCGGCGGCTACGGGCTCTCCGGCACCGGCGCCTACTTCGGCGATACCCTCGGCATGGAGCCCGGCGTCCTCTTCGCACTGCTCGCCGGCCTGATCGAGTTTGTGGGCGGTCTCGCGATCGTGCTCGGTGTGCTGACGCGCCCAGCGGCGCTGGCTGCTGCGGTCCTGCTGGCAGTGGCGCTCAGCACCCATATACCCAATGGCTTCTTCTGGACCAACGGCGGTGTGGAGTACCCGCTCATGTGGCTCTCTCTGACCATCGCCATCGTCCTAGGTGGCGGCGGCGCCTACTCCGTGGACAAGCGCCTGGGCATGCCCGTCTGATCGGCGCCTCGTGGACCGGGAAACCGGTCCGTTACCGACGAATCCGGGGAGGCGCACATCGCCTTCCCGCCTCGCAAGACGCACACGGGAGAAGCAACGATGCCAGGACTTGTCAACGGACAATGGGTCAAAGGCGATATCGCCGATGGTGAGATCAAGGGTGGGGCCTTTCAGCGCGAGCCCACACGCTTTCGCAACTGGATTACGCCCAGCGGTGAACCGGGACCGGAGCCGATCGGGGCGTTTCCCGCCGAGGCGGGGCGCTACAAGCTGTTCGTCGCCTATCTGTGTCCCTGGGCCTCGCGGACGCTGATCCTGCGCAAGCTCAAGGGACTGGAGGACCTGGTCCCGCTCTCCGTCGCCGATGCCGTATTGGGTGACGAGGGCTGGACCTACGCCCACCCCCAGGACGCCGGCCCGACACTGGGACCGGTCTCCCATCACTACCAGCTCTACACCGCCACCGACCCCGGCTATACCGGAAAGGTCTCGGTGCCGGTGCTCTGGGACCGTGATCAGGGGCTCATCGTCAACAACGAGTCCGCCGATATCGTGCGCATCCTCAATACCGCCTTTGACCACCTCACCGGCAACGATCTCGATTTCTACCCAGAGCCGCTACGCGAGGAGATCGACGCCTGGAACGCGCTGATCTATGAAAACCTCAACAACGGTGTCTATCGGGCCGGCTTTGCCAAGGACCAGACACACTATGACGCAGCGGTCACCAACGTGTTCCGCACCCTGGACCGCCTGGAGGCATACTTAGCGGAGCATCGCTACCTCGCCGGGCGCTATCTCACCGAGGCGGACTGGCGGCTGTTCGTGACGTTGATTCGCTTCGATGCCGCCTATCATGGTGCGTTCAAGTGCAACATTCGGCGGATTGACGACTACCCGAACCTCTCCAACTACCTGCGCGAGCTCTATCAGTGGCCCGGCGTCCGCGAGACCGTCAACCTGGAACACATCAAGGTCGGCTACTACACCAATCCAGCCATCAACCCCACCCTCATCGTGCCCGCCGGTCCGGTGTTGGATTTCGACCGACCGCACGACCGTGACCGGCTCCCAGGAATGGGGATATGGCAGCGGTCGGACCAGACAGCGGCATCGGCGCCCATTCAGTGATCGGCACTGCTGAGTGTCGCGGAGGCAGAGGGCGCTCCGCGAATCGGGTCATCGCAGGCGGAGGTCAGCATGGCCGATCCGCCACCGTCCAGCTACCTCCAGCGTAGGTGCCCACCGAGCGTGTTTACCACCCGCTCGGCCATCCGCGTGCAGCGGGCGCCGGCGAATGGGAACAGGCTCTCGAAGCCCCCGTTGATGTGGCGTTCCAGGATTCGGCGAAGTTGGCGCCGGGCACGGAACAGGCGGGTCTTCACCGTCACGGGATGGAGCCGCAAATCCTCGGCGATGGCCTTGATGGTCATCCCCTCGGCTTCCCGCAGCAGGAACACCAAGCGGAGCTCAGGCGGCAACCGGCCGATCGCCTCCTCCAGCAGTGCCCGGAACTGGTTGCGGCCGAGCGCCGCCTCGGGCGCCTCCGGCGTCTGGCCCGGAAAGGGCAGCACCGCGGCGGCGGATTCGCGTGTCTCCGCCACGGTGTCATAGGCCTCGGTGTGGCGTCGGCTGCGACGCTGCATCTTCGCGGTATTGACCACGATGCGTGTGATCCAGGTGGAGAAGCGGGCCTCGCCGCGGAACTCCTCCAGTCGTGTGAACGCGGTGATATAGGCATCCTGCACGATCTCCTCCGCCGCCGCGTCGCTGTCAGCGATCCCCCGGGCGACGCGGAACAGCCTTGGATTCAGCCGGCGGATGAGCTCGCGGACCGCGGCTTCCTCCCCCGAGCGGGCCAGCGCCACCAGGGTCTGTTCCGGGACCGGGTCGTCGGGACCGGCGTACTCCTGGGGTTCGATATCTGGATTCATGCATCCGCCTCCGAGGTGTGTTTTCCCTGGGCGAGGATCGCGTCCACGCCAGGCAACGCGGAGAGGATGGCGGCACGCGGGCCGGACGGCACCGGCGCCGCGGGCTGCCAGCCCGGCTCGCCCGGCGCACCGACCACGATCCGTCCGACCATCCCGGCGAGCTCATGGGGCACACAGTAGTAATCGTAGACCCCGCGGGCGATCAGCGTGACCGCGTAGTCGGCGCCGGGGAGGAGGTAGTCACTGTGAAAGGCGCTGGCCTGGGCGGGGATCCGGCGCGGACGGCCGAACAAACCGGGGTGATAGGCGGTCGCCGTGTGGCTGTTGCCCGTATCGGCGTTCACGAACCGGACGGTATCGCCGGGGCTGACGGCGAGCCCGGTGGGCGTAAACCACACGTGTGCGCCGGCGGCGTCGCCCTGCATCGTCACCGTATGCGTGCGCGCGGCACGCAGCCAAGGGGCGATGGCAAGGGCGGCGAAACCGCCGCCCCCCAACGCCAGCAATCGGCGTCGTGTAAGCGTCATTCGGCCAGTCGCCCCCGCGCGCCGTCATCGTGGTAGAGCACCACATGGGCATGCGGCTCCGCCACGCCGGCGTGGCCGGCGTTGTAATGGATATCGACGCCGACCACCTCGTGCAGGCCGACGCCCAGCTCCTCATAGGTAACACCGTCCTCCAGGGCCGCGAACGGTGTCATGTAGACGGTGGCGGACAGCTTGCCTTCCCGGTCATAGGCGAGGAAAGGTCCGGCCGGCAGTGTCCCGGGGTCGACAAAGAGCACGCCGAGGCCGGGGATGAACTCGGGCAAAGGCAGCGCCTCGCTCACCGGGACGTAGGGCTCACCCGGCGGCGATTGGTGCAGTGCCTCCTCGTCATGGGCGAGTCCGGTGGTGGCGGCCAATACTCCGGCCGCCAGTGCGATCATCTTCCACATGGTGCCTCCTCAGGTTCTCACGCTCGTACCATCGACGATGGCACTCACCGACACCGATGCAGCGCCGCGCAAAAGGTTTCCGCGAGTTCCGTTTCCGGCAGGCCTGAGCGTCCGGGTCTCGGCCGGGTTTCGAGCTACACTGGCGCTGGGGAAGGTGCAGGAGAACCCACCAATGACCACCGACCGCGATCACCGATACCTGCGGCGATGCATCGAGCTGGCCGCCGAGGCCGTGGACGCCGGTGACGAGCCTTTTGGCTCGATCCTGGTGAGCGGCGACGGCGCGATCCTCGCCGAGGAGCGCAACCGGGTCGTCACCGAGGGGGATCCGACCCGACACCCGGAGTTCGCCCTGGCGCGCTGGGCCGCGGAGCACATGGATCCCGCGGCGCGTGCGGTGGCGAGCGTGTACACCTCCGGCGAGCACTGCCCGATGTGTGCCGCCGCCCATGGCTGGGTAGGGCTCGCCCGGGTGGTCTATGCCAGTTCCTCGGCCCAGCTCGGCGAATGGCGCTCGGAGCTCGGCCTGCCGTCGCCGCCGGTGCGCGCGCTGCCGATCGAGGCGATCGCGCCGGCGGTCACGGTGGAGGGGCCGGTTCCGACGCTGGCCTCGGAAGTGCGGGCACTGCACCGGCGATTCCATGAACACCGACGCAACGACGCCTTCCGGCCCTGAGCGGCGTCGCCACGACCCTCCTGTCCTACCTGCGCGAAGGAGCCAAGCGGAACAGCGCTCGACACGGTCGAGCCAGGAGGCGCTGGTGGGCGTGACGTGCAGGGGAAGCGCGGGTGTTCGCCGGCCTGTGCGAAGTCGGCGCCTACTCGGGTGGTCGTGGACGCTTATCCGAGGGCGAGCCAGACGCCGACGCCCATCATCAACGTGCCTGCGATGCGATTGAGCGTCTGCACGCTGCCGCGGCGCTCGAGCAGGCGGCTGAGGGCGCGGCCGCCGTTGGCATAGAGCATCAGGGCGGTGAACTCCAGCACCAGGATCACGCTCACCAGCACGGTGAGTTGGGGCGCGAGCGGCAGACCCGCATCGATGAACGGCGGTAGCAGCGCGATCACGAAAGCCCAGCCCTTGGGGTTGGCCACGGCGGTCACGAAGCCCTGGAGGGCGAGCGCCGTACGCCGTGGCGGGCCCTGGTCGGCGGCGGGATCGATTTGCAGGGACAGCCGCCCGCGGGAACGCCACATCTGCACGCCGAGCCACAGGAGATAGGCCCCGCCGGCGTATTGGAGCGTCGCGAACGCGAGTGGGTAGCGCAGCATGAGGGTGGCGACGCCCACCGTTGCCAATACCGCCAGCAGGCCCACCCCGAGGAGTTCACCGGCCATCATCCACAGTGAGCGGCGCACGCCGATGGTCACGCCGAGCGACAGCGCAAGCGTCATGCACATGCCCGGCGTGATGGAGACGAGGAAGAACGTGGGAATGAAGGCGTAGAGCAGATGTGGGTTGATGACGCCGGTCACGGGGCACTCGTGGATGAGGGGAATGGGCTTGGCCGAATTGTTGCTGAGGCAATGGTTTCGGGGCAAGCGGTGTCGAGCGGCGGGCCCGGCGCCGGGTGTGGCTCACTCGCTCGCCGCTTCGATGTCGGCGTGGCAGAAGTCGCCGAGATCCGGAGGGTAGCGCGAGGTGATGAGGTTGCCGTCGATCACTACCGGTTCGTCCACGTACTCGCTGCCGGCGTAGCCGCCGGGCACGATCACTACGTCGAAGCCTTGGGTGGCGCCCTCGGCGGCGGCGATATCGGCGTCCACCGTGCAGCCGTGCTTGCCGATATACCGCGTCTTCTCCGGGCCCACCACGACGATTTGGGCACCGGCCTCGCGGAACGGTGCAGCGGGTAGAGCAACTCGATGTCCCTGAACTGGTTCTCGGCGAGGATGCAGACCCGTTTTACGGTCAGTTGCCCGCTCATGCTGCCTTCTTAACTCCGCTGCGCAAAGGAGTGCCGCCATGAAACTCGACCATAGTTGTGTAGGCCGTGCATGCTTGTATGCTCAATCTCACGGATCAATAACGCGGGCGAGCGAGATGGGAGCACCAGACACCGAGCGCCTGATCCGGCGCCAGTACCTGGTCAGCCGCAAGCACATCGAGAAGGTGAAGCAGCTCAGCCAGGCGAAAGGGGTCTCCGACGCGGAGATCATTCGACGAGCGATCGACGCCTATGACCCGGATGCCACAGGCATGAACGAAGGCGAGCTGGAAGCGGCCCTCGAGACGATGGAGACGGCGCTGCGACAGACCCGTGACGAGGTTGCCGGTCTACGCCAACGCCTCAACGAACGCCTCAGCGATGAGGTCATAGAGGCGAGACGTGCGCGTATTGCCGAGGAGACGGGCGCCGAACTGCGGGCTGATCCCCGGGCACTCGCCGCCCTCAGCCGGGCGCTTTTCCCGAAGCAAGGGTCTGCCAATGGGGGTTCTTGACCGCCTGTTTCGCCATACCCAGGAGGTGGGCAGTCTCACGCGCGAGGTCCGGGAGTTGCGGCGTGACGTCGAACGAGCCGGGAATCGCTACTACGACTGAACGTCCCCCGCTACCGTGACCACCCCGGCGTTTCGCTGTGAGGCCTGTTTGAAGCCCGTGGCGCCGATGGCGCGGGGCCAATGCGGTTCCATTTTCAAGCCGACATGTGCGAGATGGTTGGTGATCATCGCACCCTGCGATATCAGCCCGCCAGGATCCGGAGTTACCATGCGTGATAGGAGAGGTAGCTGCGCACTGACAAGGAATGCCTGATTCGCACGTTTCGATTGCGCCGCGTGACCTGACGATTCATGCCAGCGTTCCGGACGACGTCACTGCCCATGCGCAGGAGCTTGCGCTGACCCTCGCATTGCCCCGGCAACTCACCCAACGTGGCGCCACGTTGCTCGCACAGGCGGTCCCGATCTACGTTGTTGCCCCGGCATCACGGACCGAAGGCACCGAGGTCGTGGGCGGGCTGCTTTCATACCATGTGCTTCTGGCTGTCGCGCCGCACTGGGCCGTTCCAATGGTACAACTCCCGTCGTCCCAAGCCCGAAGTTGTGCCGAGGCGGAGCAGTACCGGCTTTTGGCCCTGGCGAGTCTCTTCTCGCTGAACCCGAGCAAGGACTTCACGCCTCTTCGTCGTTTGTGGTCGGACGCCTCTCGCCACCAGCTTTCGGTCGTCTACGAGAACCTCAACACGGTCACGGCGCTGGGCAACTATCTCGGCGTTCCGGCGTCGCGCTACCGCAAACAACCGGCGCCCCCGTATTCTGCGCTACGACAACGTGTGAAGGGCGATGTATCCCGGTACACGGCGCCCGACGAAGGAACTGGCTCGGATTCCGATGGCTGACGCCGCGTATCCAATTCCGGCGGAGCAGCCGGAGTATGCACATTACCGTGCGGGGGTGGTTCAGACCCGTCGAGCCTGGGAGCTCATCGGGCGCCAGGCCCCGAGCCTTTCGGGTACCCCTTCAGGGGACGCTGCGCCGCCCGGTTTCTTGCGGGGTATCTGGACGAAATATCCGACATACTGCCTCATCGCCTGGCCGGCCGTGCCCAAATCCGATCGCGCTGCGCACGGTCACCGCCGTCTCGAGGCCTTGAAGACGGCCCTCGTCGCCGCCCATCTCCTCCTCGTAGAGCAGATCGATAAGAAAGGGAAACACTACGAGTCACGTTTGCGTGCCTCCTTTCGCGCGTTTCGAAACGCCACAACCGAGGAGGGCCTTTGCGCGATATTACCGGATCGACTGGATACCTTGGAGGCGTATCGGGATGAGCTCAACCGCGCAGAGACCTCGAGCGACTCCATACAACAGGCCCTGCACGACCTGATTCTCGCCCTCGACGGTGCCTTGGAGGGCAGTGGCGGACACTCCAGGAGGACTGTTGAGAGGGTGGGCGTCGAGGCTCGCCATGTTGGCGATCGTGAGAGTCGGGTTCACGGTCGTCTCCTGTATCCGAGTCGGTCGCCGCTGGATAAGGACACGACGAGCAGCCTGCGTTTGTCGCCGGAGGAAAACGCCAGCGGTCCTGTCTGGTATCAGGATGCAGCCCCGGTCGCTCACGGACGTGGCGAGAGCACCGTTTCCCGGGCATTGAAGGCCCGGAACAGGCAAAACGGAATCGTCTTCGCCAACCAGCTGCTTCCTGCCGATTGGAATCGCTTGTCTCCCTTCGACCTTGCGAGCTTCTACCATGCGTTGCCCGAAAAGGCGTCAGAAACGGCCGCGGCGCGGGGGGCCGACCCCGATGAATTGACCGCGCTGGTGGCGCTGGTGTTCTGGGCGGGCCGGTCGGTGCGACAGCTCGAATCCGCACTGCTCATCCCGTCCTCGGATCGCCTCCCCAAGCGTCTGGACCAAAACGCCCTGTATGTCACGAGAGAGCCTAATTTAGTAGTTCTTCCCCGATATCGCCCTGAAGGTGCCAAGAAGGCGGAGCGCAAATGGGCCCCATATACCCGCGGCTCTACTGACCGCGTCTACCTCCCACTTCCCGCCGCGGCAAACCGGCATATTGAGGCCTGGATCCAGAAACAACGTGGAAACCGCACCCAGCCTTTGTTTCGCGCGCGGAATGCCGAGGTGCTCGTTAAGGATGTCCTCGCCAGGATATCGGCGCAAACCGGGGCGCGCGTTACACCAACCCGCCTTGGCAACCAGCTCCCCTTCACAGTCGCGAATCGTTGCGGCGATCGTACTGTAGCCTCGGCCGTTTTCGCGCGGCCGGTGGAGAACCTGCCGACGGCAGGGATGTATTACCTTTCCGCGTCCCAGGAGCGTCTTGCACGGGTCTACTGGAAGACCAGTTCGAACTTCTCCCGCTTTGTGCTTGAGACCACGCATGAGGACCATTTTCCGGTCCTACCCACCAATGAGGTGGTGGGTTCGCGAGTCTGTCCGGACCGGGACAGCTACCGTCTCCTTGCCGGCGACCTGGCGGCCGCGGTGGCCTACAACCGCAAACAACTCCACCGCCCGGGGCAGCGGATCCGGCATCACAACGCATTCGCCACCTACTGCGTAACCATGCTCGCCGCGATGACAGGCTACCGCGCGGTGAAGGCCCCCTTCTCGGATGCGACGATGTTGGATTCGGCGACGGGCCTCTTGCTGATCAGCGACAAGGATCACGACGACTATCGCTCTGCCCGCCTAGTCTGGGTGCCGGAACCTGTCGTCGAGCAGCTCCGTGTCTATGACAACTATCGCCGCGCGCTCCTACCGATCCTTGGTTTGGATGCCGAGCGTGTGCCGTTCTTCTTCTACCTGAAGAATCGTGTGGGCGATTGCCAACCGGTTGAGCCGAAGAGGCTCGCCGAGCACCTTGAGTGGGCGTATGAGTTGCCGATGAACGCCAATCGACACTACTTGCGGACAGAACTGACCGAGCGCGGCGTTTCCGGTGAGGTGATCGAAGCGTTCATGGGTCACTGGCACATTGGTGAGGAGCCCCATGGGAAGTACTCCGGGCTGGCCCCGTCCGATGTTGCGTTGGTGCTGGAACCGGTGCTCACCAAACTGGCGCAGGAGTTGGGATGGACGGTGATCCACCCCTGATCGTTGCGGTGGATTCGGCGTTATGGGGGCCGGATGATGGGCATTCGATGGCCGCTAGTGTCGCGGCCTCGGATCGCGCGGCAGTCCGTGAGCTACTCGCCAAGGCATCCCCGGAGCTGCTGGAGGGAGTGCGGGGTGTATGTGTTGGTAACGAGACGATCCGCTCCCTACAAAACGAGATCTTGGAAGCGCAGGCGATTCGCCGCCCCAAGCAGGCGCATACGTACTTCGTTCGCGCCCTGGAACGCGGTGTGCAACATCGGAACTGGAATCTGCGTATCCCCAGTCCCATCATCACGCTCCGACGGCCGCGTGCCTCGTTCATCCCGGAGGACTTTCACAGGCTTGCCGCCCTGCGTGAGCTTAGTGCCGGTTTTCTGCGTTCCCTAAGGGAGATTGATCCGCGTGATCCGGCGCCCTGGCTGCCCACCTACCTCCATCCGTCGCGGAAGCTGAAGTGGGTCCCGGATCTGAGCGCGGTGCTCGCGGGCCAATTCCTGTTTTCCGCGGTCCGTTACGGTGGACTCCTCAACGCCGGCCAGCTCGATCAGTTGCTCGAGCAGGTTCACGGCGGTGGCGAGTTGATCGACTCTACCTTGCTCTTTGAGCTTGAAAGCGCGGGGGTTCAGCGCCGCTGGTATCCCGATCCCTTGTCGACAATCCTGATCCTGCGCTACATGCACCTCGTGCGGACGCACCGGCTCGAGCGATTCAACCGGCCTGCCGGTGATGCGCTCCGGGTATTCGTCCGCGGCCTGGCCGGTGATGCCCACTCCCTGGACCGCGCACAGCCGTTCATCGCAGCGGCGCGGGTCGCCTGGCGGTTCCATTTCATGCCCTTTCTCTACGCGTGGGCGGATGGGCGTCCGGTTTCCTCTTCCTGGTCCGTGGAGACGGAGCGTCGAATTCGTCTCGGCCCTGCTGGCGCTCGCGCGCCTGCGCCAAGTGAACCCATCGACCAGAAGATCGACGGTCCGGTCCTTAGTGGCGTTCCCGGGGGAACGAGCTCCGGCGATGTGTACAAGGCCTATAGGGAGCTCGTGGCGTGCCTCCATGGCCCCGGCGAGGGGTGGCGGCCCAGGACGGTTCGGCGAATCAATGCGTGGTTGTCGACGTATGGGCCCACACTCGGCCCCCTGCCGTATTGGGTGGCGGTATGGGTCCTGGCGGTCGTGCGCAAGGAGTGTACCCACCACACGGGAATCAACACCCTGAGCTCGGTTCGTACGATCCTATCCCGGGTGGGTAAGCCCATGTTCCTGGAATCCGTCGATTTCGAGCTCAACGATAGTGACGATCCGGAGGCGTGGATCGACTTCTACCGTCGCGTCCTCGATACCAAGACGGCCGATAAGGCGCGAAAGGCTGCCGCCATCGAGTGTCAAGTATTCCATGACTATATTGGAAGGCGCATGGGTATCCCGCCAGTCCATGTAGCTCAGGAGTATGGAATCGACTCGGGCAAGACACCGATGTCGGTGAACGCCAACTACCTCTCCCCCTGTGACCTGCGGCGAGCCACTCAGATCCTGATTAATGCGGGCGGCGAGGCCGGTCTCTACGGCCGGCACATCCAACTCCTGCGGGTGGCGTACTGGACGGGACTACGCCTAGGTGAGCTTGCCGGCCTGCGGCTTTGCGACGTTACGCGCATTCACAGCGGAGACCGTAGCTCGTTCTGGATAGAAGTTCTCGTCCGTTCACACCAGGGACGGCGGACCAAAAGCGAGTCATCGCGCCGCCGGCTGCCGTTGAACGCCGTTATGCCTGGGGGCGTCGGCAAGGAATTCGCGGAGTATCATTGGCGTAAGCGAGAGGCAAACCGGCGTGTCGATCCCCGGGGCAACTACTACCTGTTCGCGGCGCCGGGTGCCGAGCAGGTGAAACCCAGCGAGGAGGAATTCCGGGAGCCTATTCAGAAGGCCCTGCGCCTGGCCACGAATGACCCCACGGTCGTTGTCCATAGCCTTCGTCACTCCTTCGCCAACAACATGTTATTGGCCATCGAGGCGGATGGCGCTTCGGATCCGATTTGGGAGTTCTTCGCGGAGCCTCCGAGGGAACTCATCGAGGTCTCGGAGAAGATCCGACGACACCTGTTCTACAACGATCAAGGCCGGCGGCGGGATCTCTTTACCGTGGCGGAGCTTCTTGGGCATTCGAGCCCGCAGATTACCCTCGAGTCCTACATCCACGTCCTTCCATGGCTTGCTTACGGCCGTACGGAAACACTCCAGGGCCGTCTGTATGAAGGGCTTGAGCGGAGCATCGACATCGATGCGGCCCTGCTGCTGAAAGGCAGGAACGCCGCCCGGGGCTGGCGCGGCCGGTCCAACGACCGCACAACCCTTGCACCGCTGGTCCAGTACTGGAGCAAGCGCTTGAGGGACGCGTTGGCGCCTGATTGGGCGGCTGCTACCGACCGGGAGATCCTGGAGACCGCCTCCGGGGCCTTCCAGGTCGAAAGCCTCATACCCGGTCCGGCGCATCTCTATCGAGTCGGCGCGTTGCGGGTGCGGGACGCTTTATCGGCGAAGGCGATTGCGGATCGGGTGGAGTTGCCGGAAGCGTACGTGAAGAAAGTCCTGGATTTTGCGAATCAGCGTGCGCGTTTGCCGACGCGTCTGCCGGCAAGCGATGTGCGCGCCGAGGGAGCGAAGAGCCGCTTCCAGGGTACGCGCTCACGGTACCTCCGAGGTCACGACACCCGCGAAAGCACCCCGGACTTGCGCCAGATGCCGGAGCTCCATGCCGGATTTCCGGCCCTGCCGAAGACGAGGGTGGAGCGGGAGCTACTGAACCGGTCCTGGCAGCGGCTTACGCGGCTGTTGCGCGACGAGGAGCAGCGCCAGGCGCAGACATCCGAGCAACCTCCTCCCGATGAGAATCCCCCATTGAGAGAAGGGCTACGGGTGTTCCTGCGAAACACCAATTCCAGCGACCATACCCTCAAGTTCGCGGCAGGGGGCCATGATGATGCGGTGGCCTATCTGACGTTCGCACGCCGGATGCACCCCTTGGCGTCGATCCGCGTGACACTGCGCCCGGCGAGCCATCTCAGTTCAGCGCAGGCGCGGCGGGCGCTGAACCGCGAGGTCGACCTGAAGGGGTGCGATGTCCAGTTTGGTGCCCCGCTGCGGCGGCATGAGAAGGCGTGGCCGTTTGGTCGGCTGCATATTACTTTGCTATCGCCAACCGGACAAAGCTCACACGGGGCGTGGGTCGCTCAGTACTATTTTGCGCTGCACATGGCGGGGATCGCCTGATCGTCTGGTTCGCCTCGACCATAGCGGCAGGTTGAATGGGGCTCTGTTATTCGCCTTCCTCGGGAGACGCGTGCTTTTCGGCGACATCGGCAAGCGAGCGCGGTCGATGAAGTCTGATAAGTCGTTCAAGGATCGCCTCTTGCCTGTCGAGTTTCGCGACGATGGCGGCGAGTTGTTCAGCGATTGCGGCAAGCGCGGGCTCGTTGATCGTTGGGGATGAGCGCCCGCTGCGCGGGTGCCGCGTCTGTAGGGCGTCCTCAGGGACGTATCGACGCCCGTCTTTGCCGCGCTGGTACTCAAGGTGCCCACGGTTCATGTGCCGATACAGGGTCTTGGTGCTGCAGCGCGCCCGGGCGGCGGCGTCCTGGAGTGTCAGCCACTTTCTGTCCCGATCTGTCATAGGTCACTGTCTCGGCTGATGTCCCGTCTCGTCCCGGGAAAAGGCGGGACGTGCGCGCGGTGCCGGTCTCAGGGCTTGTCCCGGGACATGTCGCAGGACATGTCCCGGGACCGGTCTGCAGGGGCTGGTGGGACAATGTCCCGACAAGCGTTCACGGGGCCGAGTGCCGGCGCTTCCCCAGGTTTCCTGGGCTTCTCGCTCGTCGATGCCCCTACGGCCGAGTCACGGAGGTGGCCGTGGGAGCCAGAAGGTGCTAGGTGGTCCATAGCCGCGTAACCGGGCTAAACGCTGGTGGCTCCGTGCCCCGGCAAAGGCCCGACGCTGGGCGTCCCGAGCCGCGCTGAAGCGGTCGGCGTTGCGAATAGCGAGCGCCTCCGGTATGAGCGTCCGCCCCCTGTCGCGATATTCGTTCCAGCTGAGCAGATACCGTAGCGAATCCGCGCCGTCCGGCCATTTCGTCTCAAGCCGGCGTAGTGGCCCGGAGAGGATCTCCAAGGTGAGCTGGTCGTGGCCGAGCAGCGTGCCTACCGTGGTCTTGCGATAGTCCGGACCAAACGTTCGGACCTTACCGATGTCGTGGAGGAGTCCCGCTACCACCGCCAGTGCCTTCGCCTCGGTGGGTACGTCCCTGAACAGGAACCAGGCAACGCGCTCGGCGACCTCGAGCGAGTGCTCGACCAATCCGCCGGGGTAGGCATGATGATGGTCTCGGCTCGCCGGTCGCTCCACGAAGGGCAACGCAATCGCGTCATCGCTGAAAAGGTCTTCGAGAAATGCGCGGAGTGTTGCTACCGGGACCCGGTCGATCAGCGCCTGCAAGCGCGCCACTGCCTCCGGGTGGGGCAGGGCCCGGTTGGGGAGGAGCTGAACGGGATTGAGATCGTCGGGAATCCCGTCGGCCACATCGAACAGATCGACCACCATCCGGTCCGTTCGGGGCCGGGCCCTCAGCGTACAGGTGATGGTGCTGCCGGTACGGAGCGTTCCGCTCCAGGAGAAGGCGTGGGGCCACCCGTAAGCGGGGATGAGCCCAGTCCGGTCTTCCAGCAGGGCATGGAAGTACCGGGTCCCGTCGCGGCCCGTGTACCAGCCGGGTCGATCAATCCGATACGCCCCGCGGGACCAACGTGGCGGCTCGAGGTCGACCAGGTCTGCAATTAACGCCATTGGTCCACCTCCCACTGCCGTAGCCGCCGCTCCAGGCGCTGGCCCAGCTTTGGCAGCAACTGCTCCCCGAGGGGTTCCTCCGCGTAACCGCCCGCGATCTCTCGCCATACCCAGGCATGGAGCGCGTCGTGGTTGCTCCGCTCCGTGCCCGCTCCCAATACGCCGACGAGGCGATAATCGTTGGCGTCGATTCGGAAGGCGGCTTCCAGGCCTGTGACGAGCCGTTCCAGCAGACGTGCAGCCTGCTTCTCCGACATCATTCGGGTGAGCTCATTGTGAACCGCCGTGCTGGCGTGCGCTGTGGCAGACCCTCCCTGGCCTCGGTTTCTCGGGTGGGTTCCGAGCGGTCGTTGCTGCTGTGCACCGGGATCACCCTTGGGAATCGGCACCGCCACCGCCACCGCCGCGGCCTTCACGCCGACGTGGTGATTAAGGAGGCCGTGCCGTTCCGAGCGGCGATGGCGTTGGCCGTTGCGCATCGTATTCATTGCTCACCTCCCGCGGTTTCGGGCGTGTCACGCTCCGCGTCGAAATGGGCGCTCAACAGACGCTCGAAGGCCGAACCGTCCTGGCGCGTGAGGTTGGGCACAAACCGGGAGTAGACGCGGAAGAGCATCTCCGTGGTGGTATGGCCCATTTGCCGGGCGATCCACTCTGGGCTCTCGCCGGCGGCCAGCCAGAGGGTGGCCGCCGTGTGGCGGCTCTGGTAGGGCCGTCGGGGGCGTAGTCCGAGGTAGCGGAGCAGCGGATACCACACCCGTTGCGTGACGTTGTTATGGTTCAGAGGCGCCCCATTGCGGGCACAGAACACGAACTTGTGCTGACCCGTGGCCTGTCGCTGTTCTCGTAGGGCCTGGCACACCCGCTCCGACATATCGATGGTCCGGAATGAGCCGTCGTTCTTGGTATAGACCAGCTCGCCCCTGACGAGCGCCTGACGGACCAGGATTTGCCGGCGTTCGAAGTCCACGTACTGCCACTGCAGTCCGTCGATTTCGCTGGTGCGCATCCCGGTGAAAAACCGAACGGTGTAGTACGGCCGAAAATCCGGCCGCACGTGCTCGAGGATGAGCCTGACCTCATCGAGACTGAATGGCTCCACGTCCGTGCGCGGGACCTTCAGGCTTTTGACCCCATGGTACGGGGAGCTAAACTCAAAGCGGTTGGCCGCCTCACTGAGGATCATGCGCAAAGGCGTCATGATGTGGTTGATGCGAGAGGCCGACAGGTGCTCCCCCTTCCGGTTCGTGACTTTGGCGAGTTGGGACCGGAAGGCGAGGATCTCTGTCTTGGTGATGCGGCCAACCTCTTGCTCCCCGAAATGGGGCGTCAGGTACTTATCCAGGGCCAGGCGCACGGTCTCGTAGTGACTGTGGCGCCACTGGATGCTCATCTCTTCGATCCAGTCCTCGGCGAAGTCCCGGAAAAGCGGCGTCGAGCCAGCTTCCGGTTCGCCTCGGCGCCGGGCGGCGAACGCTGCGGCGTTCGGGCTCTCAGGGAAGTAGCGTTCGTACTCAAAGGTCCCGAGTGTAATCTCCGCCTCGATCCGCTCGAGGATCTTCTTCATCTTCTTTCGGTTGGCCGGCGTGTCGTCGAGGGCGGTCTGTTCCCGGCAACGCGTGCCCTGGTAGCGGAAGTCGAAGAGAAGCTTCCCGGTCTGTCTGCGGACACGCACACTACCCATGGCAGGCCCCTCCGTTGGCCATAGGCAGCGCCATGCCGCCCTCCTCGGAATGCCGGACCATGTCGCGTTCGATGGTCTCCCATACGTAAAGGATCTTTCGGCCGCCAAACGGACGGATGTAGTGGACGCCCTCCAGCAGGACGGAGTCCTTGAGGCGTTCCCGGACCGTGCGGGGGTCGTACTTGATGCGAGCCGCGAGTTCTTCGGTGGTCAGGTAGGTGTCAGTCATGTGGCATCTCCCTTTGGCTACATACGTAACTTTTCGGCTACGTGCGTATACATATAGCAACGCTAAGCGCAGCATGCAAGCATCGTTTGAAGCCAGCTGGTAACATCGGAATCTCATCGGCAACTAACGTAGCGGCTATGCTTCGCTTCAAGATCAAAGAGCTGATCGCCGAGAAGGAGTTCCGGGAGGGACGCCGCGTCACGATCGCGGAGGTGGCGGAAGGGGCGGGGATCCACCGGGTAACCTTGTCGCGGATGATCAATCGGCGGGGCTTTGCCACCAGCACAGAGCATCTGGACCGTCTCTGCGCCTATTTCGATTGCCGAATTGAGGATCTGGTTGAGTACGTGCCGGACGAGGAGGTCGGTGGATAGCCGGCATACGCAGCTGTTATGTCCGCTCGCATGCTTTGCCCTGTGGGTGCGGGCATGGGGATGCAGGCTTTGGGAGAATCAGCCGGAGGGGATTGGTTCCAGATCAGTGTTGCCGGCGTGGCGCCACGCGCTCTAGTGATCGGTCTTTCGCTTAATACCACTGGGATACGGGCTACCCGGTGGCGAGCACATGCCATGATGATCTAGATCGTGCTTGCGGTCATCGTCATTGGCACCCGAAGTTCGACAGTTCACGCCCTGGCGTCCTAACGATGACGACGCGGTGATGCGGCCTCTGGGCTGATTCTGCGAA
>NZ_JBPODZ010000023.1:0-17144 GCF_052060015.1 Arhodomonas sp. SL1
TGAAGCGGCGTTGTAGTGCAAATTCGGCTTCCCGGCAATCGCCCAATCAACTACTTATAGGCCTAACTGTCGAACTCAGGTGGCACGTGGCAATCCCGCGGCACGAGTCGGATCTCCAGGCCGGCCGTATGGGCGATTCGCTCGAGCGTGGACAGTCGCACGTCTTGGCCCCTCTCAACCCGGAGGACGAGGTTCTGGCCGAGGCCGGCGCGGGGCGGCCAGAGCCCGTTGTGATAGTCCCTGTGTTGTACGTGCCGTACGTAAGGCGTTACCGAGCATTCTGAACGGCATGTCCCCTCCAGTGACTCGGAATATTGATTCAGATTCCGGGTTTGAATCATTTTAACGATTCATCGCACCCAGTCTGGCACCGCATCGGTGTGCGAGCGAGTCGGTGTTCGAGGACTCGTTGGTCGCTTGGTAAGGACATCTCGAAATTGGCATACCCACAAATGTGTAAAGCACCACCCGCAGGCCAGCGCCTATAACCCATCCGTTGGGGTTGCTTTGATTGTGGTTGCGTCCAACCGCGAGTTGGTTTACCGGCCGAGATGCGCCATAGTTGGACGATGGCTACGCGGCGTAATCCACACACTGGGCTGACCTCGACAACCGTCGTGCTCCGAGACGAGGTTGGCACTGGTGGTGACCGCAGGGCGGTGAGACGCCCCTTGCTGGTTGACTGTGAGACCGACCTGCTGAAGGAATGCCAAACCGCCTATCTCTATCGTGAATTCGCTCACCGAAGCCTGAACACTCAGCTCGCCATCCTCAGAGACCTAGCCTTCTTCGAAGAGTGGTGCAGACTCCGAAGTCGCAGAAGCACGACCTGGACACGACCCGAGATCCGAACAAAGCAGGGCCTGCTAGCACTCACCAGAAAAGAAATCGCTGACTTCACCCGATGGGCTAATGCCCATTCAGCTGATCTCGCGACTGCCTGTCGAAAGTCCAGGACCAAAGTCCAGAAATTGCCGACAGAGCGCTCTGTGACCCCCGCCAAAGTAAACCGAAGGTTGCGCACTACGTATCGCTACTTGCGCTGGCTAAGCCTCGAAACGATCGAAGAACGGCTCCGGCAGCGGGTGGGTCGCCCCCTCCACGGTGACTTGGTGCTCTTCCATGGCCTCGAGGAGCGCGCTCTGGGTCTTGGGGGTGGCCCGGTTGACCTCGTCGGCGAGCAGCAGGTCACTGGTGAACTGGAGCCGCTGCATCTCCAGGCCGAGCAGCCGCGAGAGGACTTGGGCCAGCGTGGTCTTGCCGCCGCCTGGCAGGTCCTCGATGAGCAGATGGCCACCTGCGAGCAGACAGGCCAGGGACAGCCGGAGGGGGTGCTCCTTGCCAAGGATGATGCGGTTGGCCTGATCCAGGATGTGGCCCACCTGTTGATGCATGCGCGCTCCGGCCGCCAGGGAGTTGCAGCCGGGTTTATACCATAGCGGGATGGGCTTGGTCATAAGTCCGGCAGGCCGCGAGACCGGACCCGTCTAGTGACCGGGGGGCGGTCACTAGACTGCGGTGTTCCGGTGGGCGGGAGGCATGAGCACTGGTGCCGCCCACTCGAAAGTGGGAGCATGCATCGCCTAGCCGGACCCGGGAGCACGCCGTTGAAGTGGAACGCCGTACAACAGCTGCTCGGCCTGCTGCTGATGCTGTTCAGCGCCAGCGCTTTGCCCCCCGCCCTCCTGTCGCTGGCGATCGACGACGGCCAGGTGGGGATCTTCCTGATCACCTTCCTCGTCGGACTGAGCTGCGGTGCCCTACTTTGGCTACCCATGCGTGGGGATCTGGGGGAGATGCGCACTCGGGACGGTTTTTTGGTCGTTGCGTTGTTCTGGAGCGTACTCGGGATCTTCGGGGCGCTGCCCTTCATGCTCGGCCCCCATTTGGGCCTCACCGATGCGGTCTTCGAATCTGTATCGGGATTCACCACTACCGGTGCCACGGTCATCGTCGGACTCGATCGCCTGCCCCTGTCGCTGCTTTACTACCGCCAGCAGCTCCAGTGGCTCGGTGGCCTGGGGGTCATCGTCCTCGCGGTGGCGATCATCCCCATGCTCGGCGTCGGGGGCATGGCGCTGTACCGCGCCGAAACGCCGGGACCGATGAAGGAGGAGAAGATCAGCCCGCGCATCCGTCAGACCGCGCGGACCCTGTGGTATGTGTACCTGCTACTGACGGTGGCCTGCGCCCTGGCCTACTGGCTGGCCGGCATGAACGGCTTCGACGCCATTGCCCACGCCTTCACTACCATCGCCACCGGGGGTTACTCTACCCATGACGCCAGCTTGGGGCATTACGACAGCCTGGCGGTGGAAATGGTGGCCAATGTGTTCATGCTGTTGGGCGGTATCAACTTCGCCCTGCATTTCTTCGTTTGGCGCCATCGCGATCCGGGCCGATATCTCCATGATACCGAAACGCGCGCCTATCTCGGCATCATTGCGGCCGCGGCGCTGGTCATCGCCGCCACCTTGGTGCTCACTGGTGCGCTGGGAAGTGAATGGAAGGCGATTCGGCAGGCCGTGTTCCATGTGATTTCGGTGATCACCACCACGGGCTATGCCACCACAGGGTTCGCGGAGTGGCCGGTCTATATCCCGTTGCTGATTGCGGCCATCGGGTTTATCGGAGGCTGCGCTGGCTCCACTGCGGGAGGGATGAAGGTGGTGCGCATTGTCCTGCTCTACCGCCAGGGCACTCGGGAGACGTTCCGTCTCATCCACCCTCGGGCGGCGCGGCCGATCAAGCTCGGCGGCAAACCGGTGGACGAGGACGTGATCAATTCCGTGTGGGGCTTCTACACCCTCTACGTCCTCTCGTCGCTGGTCCTGACCGGTCTGATGATGGCGGCGGGCCTGGATCTGGAGAGTGCCTTCGGGGCGGTTATGGCCACGATCAATCTGGTGGGTCCCGGGCTGGGGGTGGTGGCTTCGACGTTCCGGGACGTGCCCGATGTGGTCAAGTGGCTCGGGGTATTCGCCATGCTGCTGGGGAGACTGGAGGTGTTTACGCTGCTGGTGCTGTTTACTCCGGCGTTCTGGCGGCACTGATGCGGTGTTAGACTGCGGCGCCTGGGACCGAGCGGGATGGTCTGATGAATCGCAAGAGCCTGGAGAGACGCCTGACCTACCTGGCCGACAGGGCTGTGCGCGAATACCGGATGATCGAGGAGGGTAACCGGATAATGGTCTGCCTATCCGGGGCCAAGGAACTTGGCATACCCACAAATGGGAACCTCTAAAAACCGCTTTCACGGAGCGTAGCTCCAGCTGATACGGCAGTGCAGGCCGGAATGGGCCTTCCAGGAGCGATCCGAGGGCCGGCCTGGCGGCGCGTTCGGGCCGTTTTTGCGCCGGTGTGCCGGATTACGGACACACCTAGCCCCCGGTAGGGCGTCAGAAGGGCTCAATGCCCGCCTCCCGCAGATAGGCCAATCGGCGCAGATTGTAGGCGGCCGCGGCGACGGTGAGCTGGAACGTCGCCCGCGCTTGGCCGATACAGCGGATGTCGGCCCCGGCGGCATGCGGGATCGCCGCGAAGACATGCTCGACGCGGGCGCGGGTCTTCGCGATCCGCTGGTTGCGGCGGCGCTGGCGCTCACCGAGGGGCTTGCCGGGCTTCGCCTTGCGCTGGATCTCCGGGCGATAGCCCATCTCGCGCAAGGCCCGCTCGCGCTGGTCACTCGCGTAGCCGCGGTCGGCGGAGATTGCGACCACACGCAGGATGCTGGCCGTGTTGCGTGCCGAGCGGGAGGCCGAGCGAACTGGCAGAGACGGCCACGGAGGAAGTGGTGCGCGGGGCGCGTGAGTCAATCCGCGGGATCGAAGAGCGGGTGGTCTTCAAGGAGCACGCATGATCGTCATGCCGATGGCATTGGCAGAGTGGCTGGAATGCCCCCGTGCAGCACTACGTTGGCCGATACGTGTCACGGAGGGCGTTCTTCGCCGTTCCTCGCGGACCAAGAGGGTCATCTAACGGAACAGCCCCGGTCGATAGCACCACCGGTTCGGTCATGCGAGATGTGTTCCAATGTCCGTGCTTTCTTGTGATTGTGCGATGTGTGGTGCAAGAATGACGATTGGTAAGATTGCCGTATTGAAGTACCTTCGCATTCTGCCTTGGTATGGATGGTGGCAGCTGAAGACCTCCGAGAAACAGATGTTCTCGGCCGAGGCGTGAACAACCTGTTTCGAAGAACGATAACGCGCCACGAACGAGCGACAGGGAGGTTGGCTTGGTAGAGGGAGGGGAGGTTTACTGGCCTTACTGGGGCAAAGCGAAGGCGGGGCGAGACCACCAGTCCGTGCCGTGCCATCTGCTTGCCTATCACTGCCTCGATGTCGCCGCTGTGGGATGGGTATTCCTCGAGCTGTGTCCGTCCCTCGCCGGCCGCATTGCGACAACGCTTGAGCTCGACGTCCCATCCTTCCGTGCCCTTTTCACGTATTCCCTCGCGCTTCACGACATCGGCAAGTTCTCCCGAACGTTCCAGGGCCTGACCCAACCGGCCGAGAGTGGCCTCGTGCCGCCGATCCCGGGCATGAGCTATGTCGAGCGCCACGATGCCCTGGGCGCACTCGCCTGGTTCGAGGATCTGGTGGTGCGCCTTCCAGGACGGCCAGCTGCGGAGACGCCCGAATGGCTCGATCTTGAGGTCGAAGAGGCGCTGGGCCTTTGGATGGGCTGCTTCTTCGGACATCACGGCAAACCCGTCGATGGCGGCCGTGCACGGATGGAGGCCCGTTTCACGAAGGAGGACCGCGCGGCCCTGCGAGCCTTCGCCGAGGACGTGGCGGAGCTCCTGCCGCCCTCTTGGCCGCTGGAACGGCTCGCCGATGAGCGTTGGCGAACCCGGGTCCTGCCGCCGGCGACCTGGCAGGTCGCGGGGCTGGCGACGCTGGCCGACTGGTTGGGCTCCAACGCCCACTACTTCCGCTACGTCACCGAGCCCCAGCCGTTGGAAGACTATTGGCAGAAACATGCCTTGCCCCGGGCGCGCGAGGTACTCACCTCGAGTGGGCTGGTCGATCAGGCGCGCGCTGCTGGGTTTCCCGGCTTTGAGACGCAATTCGGCTTTTCGCCCTCGCCGCTGCAGGACTGGGCCTCCAGTGTCGATTTGAAGGACGAGCCCCAGCTCTTCCTTCTCGAGGATACCACCGGCTCGGGCAAGACTGAGGCCGCCCTGACACTCACCCATCGCATGCTCGAGGCAGGCCTGGCGGACGGCGTCTATTTCGGCCTGCCGACCATGGCGACGTCCAATGCCATGTACCGCCGGATGGGGCAGCACTACCGCAGGTTTTTCCGAACGGAGGACCAGCCCTCGCTCGTCCTCTCCCACGGCGCCCGCCAGCTCAACGACACGTTCCAGGCGTCCATCGTCCCCGAGCCCAATGTGGATCGACCCTATGGGGCCGGCGAGGACAGCGCCGGCGCGGCCTGCCGGAGCTGGTTCGCGGATACGCGCAAGAAGGCGCTGCTCGCCGAGGTCGGCGTGGGGACCATCGACCAGGCGCTGCTCGGGGTGTTGCCGCGACGGCACCAGTCGCTGCGCCTGCTCGGACTCGCCCGCAAGGTCTTGGTCGTCGACGAGGTCCATGCGTACGACACCTATACGAGAACCTTACTAGCCAGGCTGCTGGAGGGGCACGCCCGCCAGGGCGGATGCGCCATACTCCTGTCCGCGACCATGCCGGCCGTGCTGCGCCGTGAGCTGCTCCAGGCGTGGCGCCGGGGGCGGGAGGGTACGACCAGCGCCGAGCCCATCGCCGAGGCGTTCCCGCTGGCGAGCCACATGGGGGACGGGGAGCCCGTAGAGGAGCCGGTCGCGACTAGGTCGGGGTGCGCGCGACGGTTGCCGGTCGAGTTCGTGTACGACCCCGAGAGCGCGATGGATATTGTTGTCGCCGCCGCGCAGGCGGGACAGTGCGCCTGCTGGATCCGCAACACGGTGGACGATGCGGTGGCGGCCTACCAGCAGCTCCGAGAGCGCTTGGAGGCAGCTGACTGCGCCCTGCTTTTCCATGCCCGGTTCACTATGGGGGATCGCCAGCGCATCGAGAGCGATGCGTTGGATCGCTTCGGTGAGGGGGCGACGGGTGAGCTTCGTCGTGGCCGCATCCTCGTGGCGACCCAGGTGGTGGAGCAGAGCCTCGACCTGGATTTCGATGTGCTGGTCACCGACCTCGCCCCGATCGACCTGATCGTGCAGCGCGCCGGCCGGCTGCACCGGCACGCCCGTGACGTAGCGGGCAATCGGAAGCCGTTGGGGGAGCCCGACGAACGGCCGGTGCCGGTGCTCCACGTGCTGGCGCCGGAGTGGACCGACGATCCCCCCGCCGACTGGGTCCGTTCCACCCTCCGCGGCACGAGCTACGTCTATCCCGATCCCGCCCAGCTCTGGCACACGGCGCGTGTGTTGCGCCAGGAGGGCGCCATTGAACTACCCGAGCGGGCGCGGCCGCTCCTGGAGGCGGTGTACGGCGAGGACGTGCCGGTGCCAGAAGGCTTGCTGCATGGCCACTACGAGCACTATGCCGGCCAGCGCACCGCCGCCTCCGGGGCGCGTTTCAACGCGCTGCGCTTGGAAAGCGGCTACCGGATCACCGGCGACGGCGCCGGCTGGGACGACGACCAGGAAATCGGGACCCGCCTGTCCGAGGAGCGCACCGTCCAGGTGCTGCTGCTCCAAGAGGTCGACGGCGTGTTGAAGCCGTGGCACGACGGCGAACGCCATCCGTGGGCGATGAGCATGGTGAGCCTACGTGAAGGGCAGGCACACCGCCTCCCTGACCTGCCGGAGCGGTTGGCCGATCAGGCCGATGCGCTGCGGGAGGCGTATCCCGGACTGCGGTTTGCGCGTTTTTGGTTGCCGCTGGCGTCGGCGGAGGTGGCTGGCTACGACCCGGAAACGGGGGTGGTGCTGCCCTGAAAGGGTGCTTAGGGAGGGAGATACATGAATCTCATCGAAGACCCATGGTTGCCGTTCAGGAAGCGGGACGGCGGCGTTCTTCACGCGTCGCCGGAAGCGGTGGCCGACCCCGACGTGGTCGATGTCGTCCCGGCGCGCGCTGATTTCCGCGGTGCCGCCTGGCAGTTCCTCATCGGGCTCCTGCAGACCGCGTGCGCCCCGGCCAATCTTCGGGAATGGGGCGAGCTCTGGCGGGAGGCGCCCTCACAGGAGGCGCTTCGCCAACGGTTCGAGCCGTACCGCGGCGCGTTCGCGCTCCTGGGCGACGGCGCGCGGTTCATGCAGGACCTTCAACTGCCGGACAAGGCGAAGACCGCCACCGTGGCGTCCCTTCTCATCGACGCCCCCGGGGAACAGGGGCTCAAGCAGAACACAGATCACTTCGTCAAGCGCGGTATCGGTGAGGTGCTCTGCCCAGCCTGTGCCGCGTTCGCGCTGTTCACGCTCCAGATCAATGGCCCCGCCGGCGGCACCGGCTATCGGGTGGGCGTGCGGGGCGGCGGACCGTTGACCACGCTCGTCCTGCCCCCGGAGGACGGCGCCTCCCTCTGGCGCAAGCTGCTGCTCAACGTCCTCTCGCGGGACACGCTTGACTGCGATGAACCCGGGCCGGACGACTGGCGGGTCTTCCCGTGGCTGGCGCCGACCCGAACGAGCGAGCCGAAGTCGCCGACACCCGTGACCACGCCGGAAGACGTACACCCGCTGCACGTCTACTGGGCCATGCCTAACCGCGTTCGCCTAGAGCGGGGCGGGGAGGACGAGGAATGCCGGGTCTGTGGCGGCGAGACCAGGGAGGGGATTCGCCACCTCCGTATCACGAACTACGGCTACAACTACGGCGGGAGCTGGATTCATCCTCTGACCCCGTACCGCCACGATCCGCGAAAGAGCGACCCCCCGATCTCCCAGAAGGGCCAGCAGGGCGGGCTCGGATACCGTCACTGGGAGTCCCTAACGCTGGAGGATGCGGAGCAGGCGGGTAACTTGCCGGCCAAGGTCATCATGGACTACCAGCGAAGCAAGCATCGGATCCTTCGACGTTTGGGTAACCCGAGCCGGCAGGCCCGTCTCTGGGTCTTCGGATACGACATGAAGCAGAACAAACCCCGGGGCTGGTACAGCACGGAGATGCCGCTGATCCCGGTGGACGACGCGTATCGCGACCGTCTTCTGGAGTGGGTGCGCCAGCTAGGGGATGCGGCGGACACTGCCGCCTGGCGTACGCGCAATGCCGTGAAGGCGGCGTGGTTCGCGCGGCCGGCGGAGGCGAAGGGCGACTTCTCCTTCATCGAGCAACGGTTCCGGGAGGCGACCAGCGCGGAGTTCTATGCCTGCCTTGGCTTGCTCGGGGACGCCCTGGCGGCAGAGGGTGTCGTGATTCCGGCCGCGGTCGCCCGACGCTGGCAGCGGGCCGTCCATACCGCCGCGCTCGGCGTGTTCGATGATCTCGCGCTCGCCGGCGATACGGAGGCCCAGGACCTCAAGCGGGTCATTGCCGCGCGCAACCGGCTGAACGGCTGGCTGGTCAACGGCCGGGAAATGAAACACCTCAGGGAGGCGGCCGCACAGGAGGAGATCGCATGAGCCAACTCGAATATCACCCCTACGCCCTGCGCGACCGGGAGGGAGAATCCGGCGTGGCCGACAGCGTGCTGCACTGGTGGGCGCGTCTAATCGATGAGCCCGCGTGGATGGGAGAAGGCGCTCGAGCCGCATATCCTTCGGCGGTGCGCGCGGTGCTGCGACGAGCGGAAAGCCCTGACGACGCCCTGCTCACCGAAGGGTTCCGGCGGCTGTGGTTCGCCCTGCCGTCCGGGCGCCGCAGGCCGTGGGACATGCCAGCCTGGGGGTGTGTTGCAGCGGTTCTCGCCGAGGTGAAGAGGCACACGCCTGAGTGCAGTTTCGCCGCCGCGATGGGTGCGGAGAGCGAGCGCGGCAGCGGCAAGCCGCTGGTCAGCGAGCTGCGCTTCCAGCAGCTCATGCAGAGCAATGATCTCCACGAGCTGACGCGCCGTGCCCGCCGGATCGTGCATCTCATAGGCGATGCCGTGCACGTCGTTTCACTCGCCGACGACCTGCTCCACTGGCACCGGGAGAAGGGTGGTGACTTCGCACCCCGCCCGGACCGGCGGCTGGCCGTGCGCTGGGCCAACGACTACTTCACGCAGCTGGACGCGTTCCAGCGCGCTGGCGACACCGCTTGAACGAACCGAGATCAAGGAGTGACCCGATAATGACCACCTTCATTCAGCTTCACCTGTTGACCTCCTATCCGCCGGCCAACCTCAACCGCGACGATCTGGGGCGCCCGAAGACCGCACGCATGGGCGGCGTCGACCGTCTCCGCGTGTCCTCCCAGAGTCTCAAGCGGCACTGGCGCACCTCCGAGGTGTTCGAGCAGGCGCTCGCTGGCCACATCGGGAAGCGCACCAAACGGCTCGGCGCGGAGGTGGAGCAGCGCCTGATCGATGGCGGCGTCAAGGAGAAATCAGCGCGTGAGTGGGCCCGGGCCATCGCCGAGGTCTTCGGCAAGCTCCAGCAGAAGGGCAGCAACTACATCGAGCAGCTCGCGCACATCAGCCCCGAGGAGCACGACGCGGTTTTTGGCCTCGCGGATACCTTGGTTGCGGAGAACCGGGCCCCGACCGAGGACGAGCTCAAGCTCCTGCGCCACGCGCCCGCGGCGGCCGATATCGCCCTGTTCGGGCGCATGCTCGCGGACGACCCGGGATTCAACGTGGAGGCCGCGTGTCAGGTGGCCCATGCCATCACCGTGCACCGGGTAGCGGTGGAGGACGACTACTTCACCGCCGTCGACGATCTCAACAAAGGCGACGAGGACCTGGGGGCAGCGCATATCGGGGAGACGGGTTTTGCCGCTGGCCTGTTCTACAGCTATTTGTGCATCGACCGTGACCAGCTCGTCACCAACCTGGGCGGTGACGAAGAGCTCGCCGACCGCGCGATGAAGGCGCTCACCGAGGCGGCGGTGAAGGTCGCCCCCCGTGGCAAGCAGAACAGCTTCGGTTCCCGCGCCTATGCGTCCTACGTGCTTGCGGAGCGGGGTTCTCAGCAGCCCCGGTCGCTGTCCGTGGCGTTCCTCAAACCGGTTAAGGGCGAGGGTGACGATGCCGTCGAGGCGCTGGAGCGGCAGGTGGCGAACTTCGATGCGGTCTACGGCGACTGTGCGGACGATCGCTGCCGTCTCAACGCCCTGAACGGCGAAGGCAGCCTCGATGCCCTCCAGCGCTTCGTTGCGCAGAGATAGGGGGCGCACCATGGAATACCTTGTCTTCCAGCTATACGGCTCGCTGGCAAGCTGGGGTGAGCCCGCTACGGGAGAGGTCCGGCGGAGCGCCGCCCACCCCGGCCGTTCCGCCGTCGTCGGCCTCCTCTCCGCCGCGCTCGGCCTACGGCGCGACGAGGAGGAGCGCCTCGCGGCGCTGCGGGATGGGGTCATCATCGCGGTGAAACAACTCAGCCCGGGCGTGATGATCCAGGACTACCACACCGCGCAGGTTCCCGGGCAGGACCGCAAGGCGTGGCGCCTGACCCGCCGGGACGAGCTGAACGCCCGCCGCGACCGGCTGCACACTATCCTCTCGACCCGCGAGTATCGCTGCGACGGCTACTGGCAGGTCGCGGTTCGCCGGGAGCCGGATTGCCCCTGGTCGCTGGAGGCGATGGCCGAGGCGTTGCGCCGTCCGCGCTTTCCGCTCTACCTGGGGCGCAAGTCCTGCCCGCCGGCGGCGCCGCTCGCGCCCCGCGTGGTCACGGCCGGCGGTGTCCGCGAGGCGTTGTCCGGCGTCTTCGACGCGTTCACCGCGCTGGGGACCGAGGCCGAGCAGCGCCTGCTGCGCATCGGCCACGAGATCGCCTATGCCTGGGAGGGGGACGGCGGCGATATCGCCCCGCAGGAGACCCGCCATCCCCACGACCAGCCGCTGAATCGACAGCGCTGGCAGTTCACCTCGCGCCGCGAGCACTGGCACGCGACCAGGGAGGGTTCCTGAATGCATCTCTCCAGAGTCAGGGTCGCCCCGGAGGGCCTGGGGCCGGAGGCCCTGGGGATGCTCATGCAGGGCGACGCTTACGGCAATCACCAGCTCCTGTGGCGACTGTTTCCGGATGACCACACGGAACGGCCGTTCCTCTTTCGCCAGGAGCTGGAGCGTGAGTCATACACTGTGGCTGAGCCGCGTGGGCTGCCCTTGTTCTACGTGCTCTCGGACACCGAGCCGACGCCCGTGCCGGGCCTGCTCGACTGCGAGAGCAAGCCCTTCGAACCACGGCTGCACACTGGGCAGCGCTTGGCGTTCCGGCTGCGGGCCAATCCCGTCGTCGCCCGGCGTGAGGAGGGCCGTCGGCGTTCAAGGCGCCACGACGTGCTCATGGATGCCAAGCGGCAGGCACGGGATGAGGGGGTGACTGACCGGCTCGCCGTCCAGGCGCGCATGGACGACGCCGCCCGCGTTTGGCTCGCGGATGAGGAGCGTGCCGCGGGGGCCGGCTATCGCCTGCTGGCGGCGCCGCAGGTCAGCGGCTATCGCCAGCATAGCTACCGGCGTCGGGGGCGCGAGATCCGCTTCAGCAGTGTCGATTACCAAGGCACCGTAGAGGTCGCGGACCCACAGCGTTTCCGGGAGACGCTCGCGCAAGGCATCGGCCGCAGCCGCGCGTTCGGTTGCGGCATGTGGATGATCCGCCCGGTTTGAGCCATGGTGGAGGAGTTCGTACCCCTCAAGCCCATTCCGCTCAAGGAGCGGATGTCCATGGTCTTCGTCGGGCGCGGTCAGCTCGACGTCCGCGACGGCGCCTTCGTGGTGGTGGACGAGGTCAACGGCGAGCGCATGCACATCCCCGTGGGATCGGTGGTGTGCATATTGCTGGAGCCGGGTGCACGGATCTCCCACGCCGCGGTGAAGCTGGCCGCCACTGTCGGCACGCTGTTGATCTGGGTCGGGGAGGCCGGCGTTCGGTTGTACTCGGCGGGGCAGCCCGGCGGCGCGCGTTCCGACAAGTTGCTCTACCAGGCACGGCTGGCCCTGGAGGAGAACCTGCGGCTGCGAGTCGTCCGCCGGATGTACGCCCTTCGCTTCCAGGAGGAGCCGCCGTCGCGGCGCTCGGTGGATCAGCTCCGCGGCATCGAGGGCGCACGGGTGCGCAAGATGTACGCGATGCTGGCCCGTCAGCACGGCATCGCTTGGAAAGGCCGGCGCTACGACCCGTCGGACTGGGACCGGGCGGATCCCGTGAACAAATGCCTGTCGGCGGCCACCTCCTGCCTGTACGGGGTGTGTGAGGCCGCCATTCTGGCCGCCGGTTACGCCCCGGCGATCGGCTTCCTGCACACCGGCAAGCCCCAGAGCTTCGTCTACGATGTCGCGGATATCGTCAAGTTCGAGACTGTCGTACCGGTGGCCTTCCGCATCGCGGCCAAGAACCCTTCGCATCCCGATCGCGAAGTCCGCATTGCTTGTCGTGATGTATTCCGTGAAACGAAACTACTGCAACGCATTATCCCGCTGATTGAGGATGTCCTCGCGGCTGGCGGCGTGGAACCGCCGCCTCCAGCGCCAGAAGCGCAGCCACCTGCGATCCCCGAGCCTGAGGCCATAGGGGATGCAGGCCACAGGAGCCAGTAGTCATGACAATGTTGACGGTTGTTACAGAGAATGTACCGCCACGTCTTCGGGGGCGGCTGGCGATATGGCTGTTGGAGGTGCGAGCCGGTGTCTATGTGGGCGATGTCTCGCGCCGCGTGCGCGAGATGATCTGGGAGCAGGCCAACGCCCTCGTCGGGGACGGCAACGTCGTCATGGCCTGGGCGAGCCGCCACGAGTCGGGATTCGAGTTCCAGACCTGCGGCCCGAACCGTCGCGTGCCGGTGGATTACGAGGGCCTGCGTTTGGTGCGGTTCGTGCCCGAGCCGGAAGAGGGTGCATAAACCCATGATTTTAAGGCGTTCTTTAACAACTCGGAGAGCACCGAGGGTCGGCTGGACTTTGGTGGAAAATCCTCGTTCCGAAAATACCCGTTGAAACAGTAGGATACGGGAAGTGTGTTCCCCGCGCCCGCGGGGCTGAACCGGAAATATCCGCGGGAACAGCCGCTACGCTACTGTGTTCCCCGCGCCCGCGGGGCTGAACCGGATGAGGTCGAGAAGTTAAAGTCTGCCATAGAGTGTTCCCCGCGCCCGCGGGGCTGAACCGTGCCCAAAATGATTACAATAAAACATGACGTGGTGTTCCCCGCGCCCGCGGGGCTGAACCGCACAGCGCCACTTCCCCGCCTTCAGTCGGTAGGTGTTCCCCGCGCCCGCGGGGCTGAACCAGGGGGCATATCAGTACATCACGGATCAGACTGAGTGTTCCCCGCGCCCGCGGGGCTGAACCGTATCTTGTCAAGTGTGGTTTGAACATTAGAGGGTGTTCCCCGCGCCCGCGGGGCTGAACCGTCACAACACCGCGATATAGCTTGATGGTCTTTGTGTTCCCCGCGCCCGCGGGGCTGAACCGTACGCGACCGGGTGATCGGCGCCGGGCCAGTACGTGTTCCCCGCGCCCGCGGGGCTGAACCGCGCGCCGCGGAGCAGTGCACCTGGCTCCGCGCGTGTTCCCCGCGCCCGCGGGGCTGAACCGCTCCATCTGATAGCGTTGCTGTGTCGCGGCCGGTGTTCCCCGCGCCCGCGGGGCTGAACCGCCACAGGTGACGTGCTTGTTTACGTGGATCGCGTGTTCCCCGCGCCCGCGGGGCTGAACCGCCTGGGCGAGCACGTGGGGCATCCGCCAGTTCGTGTTCCCCGCGCCCGCGGGGCTGAACCGTCCGTCATCGGCTGAGCCGATGGGAATACGAGGTGTTCCCCGCGCCCGCGGGGCTGAACCGAGCAACATCAGCATCCACGCTATCAACGGTGAGTGTTCCCCGCGCCCGCGGGGCTGAACCGGCGCCAGCTCCCGAATCGGTCATAGAGACGCCGTGTTCCCCGCGCCCGCGGGGCTGAACCGTCCGCGTCCGCGGCACCGTCCCGGGACGAAACGTGTTCCCCGCGCCCGCGGGGCTGAACCGCGAGGCGTCGAGGCGCTGGAGGGTGCAGGGTTGTGTTCCCCGCGCCCGCGGGGCTGAACCGGTGGTCTCGCCAGAGCTGCCGACCGAGACGGTGTGTTCCCCGCGCCCGCGGGGCTGAACCGTGTTCGCGCAGCGCATCGGCCGCCTTGCGCCGGTGTTCCCCGCGCCCGCGGGGCTGAACCGCGAGGCCTCATCGGAGTCCTGCTTCTGTGGCCGTGTTCCCCGCGCCCGCGGGGCTGAACCGTATCGGGCCTGTCGGTGACAGAGGAAATCTACGTGTTCCCCGCGCCCGCGGGGCTGAACCGGGATGAGCCCCTCGCCATTCAACAAAACCACGGTGTTCCCCGCGCCCGCGGGGCTGAACCGCGGCACGTCTCCGTACTGGTCGCGGCGCATTAGTGTTCCCCGCGCCCGCGGGGCTGAACCGTCGGGGCATGTCGTCCCGTTCCAGATGAACCGGTGTTCCCCGCGCCCGCGGGGCTGAACCGCTCGACGACCTCATGGACAAGACGCCGCAGGAGTGTTCCCCGCGCCCGCGGGGCTGAACCGCCGAGGCCGAGACGCTGATCGCACGCCTACAGGTGTTCCCCGCGCCCGCGGGGCTGAACCGGCGTGGGCGGAGCTGGCATCGTCGCTGTTCCGGTGTTCCCCGCGCCCGCGGGGCTGAACCGGTGGCGGATTTCCTGCGCGAGTGCCGTGTCGGGTGTTCCCCGCGCCCGCGGGGCTGAACCGACAGCGCCCAGGGCGGGAACGTCGCCTGGAGCGTGTTCCCCGCGCCCGCGGGGCTGAACCGTCCATCGCCTTACTGATCTGACCGTTGATCGCGTGTTCCCCGCGCCCGCGGGGCTGAACCGGAGGGCGAATGATGGATGAATCTCTTTACCGACGTGTTCCCCGCGCCCGCGGGGCTGAACCGGAAGCGCGAGGGACAGGTGAAGGTGAGCATATGTGTTCCCCGCGCCCGCGGGGCTGAACCGCAGGGAGGCGAGTGCGTTTTGCCACTCCGCAGGTGTTCCCCGCGCCCGCGGGGCTGAACCGATCCGGGGGCCGAGAGTGGCGCCGGGGCGAAGGTGTTCCCCGCGCCCGCGGGGCTGAACCGTCGCTCCTCGTTCGCTCAGCTCGACGCCCAGGGTGTTCCCCGCGCCCGCGGGGCTGAACCGTAGCAGCCGCCCGCGAGCATGCTGGTGCCGGCGTGTTCCCCGCGCCCGCGGGGCTGAACCGTGTCCTACCCTACAAATAACGGCGATGCCGTTGTGTTCCCCGCGCCCGCGGGGCTGAACCGATCGACACCAGGAGTGCGCGTGTCGCGATTGCGTGTTCCCCGCGCCCGCGGGGCTGAACCGTATCCTTCGTCCAGGCGCTCCGCAGAGGTCAGGTGTTCCCCGCGCCCGCGGGGCTGAACCGCACCGGGCCGGGCTGCCAGGTATTCACGCACAGTGTTCCCCGCGCCCGCGGGGCTGAACCAGTGCGACTTGAGTGCGCGAGCGAGCACGCGACCGTGTTCCCCGCGCCCGCGGGGCTGAACCGCCGGCACAGACGTCCAGTACGACCCGGTGTCAGTGTTCCCCGCGCCCGCGGGGCTGAACCGGCACTCAGCGAGGGCGGCGCGTTTGGCGGCGCGTGTTCCCCGCGCCCGCGGGGCTGAACCGATGCTGCTGTCCTGGGGTCTGTCGATGCTGGAGTGTTCCCCGCGCCCGCGGGGCTGAACCGGGTGAGCCCTATTTCATCATCCGCGCCGACGGGTGTTCCCCGCGCCCGCGGGGCTGAACCGAGCCTCGCCCGCGTGATCCATTCGCTTGAGGAGTGTTCCCCGCGCCCGCGGGGCTGAACCGGTCATTGGCTTGGCGTTAAGCCCGTGATGCGCGTGTTCCCCGCGCCCGCGGGGCTGAACCGCAACCTGAGATTTCGCAGGGGCAGGTGTCTGAGTGTTCCCCGCGCCCGCGGGGCTGAACCGGCTACGCTGTCCTTGCCGCCGCTCAGCGCGATGTGTTCCCCGCGCCCGCGGGGCTGAACCGCGGGCGATGAGCTCGACCTGTTCCTGGTAGCGGTGTTCCCCGCGCCCGCGGGGCTGAACCGGTCATCCGGCGTTGACCGCTGTCGACCAACTGGTGTTCCCCGCGCCCGCGGGGCTGAACCGTAGCGGGCGACGTCGCAGGCGATGCGGGTGAGGTGTTCCCCGCGCCCGCGGGGCTGAACCGCTGGAGGC
The DNA here is from genome assembly GCF_052060015.1 of Arhodomonas sp. SL1. Lineage (NCBI taxonomy): Bacteria > Pseudomonadati > Pseudomonadota > Gammaproteobacteria > Chromatiales > Ectothiorhodospiraceae > Arhodomonas > Arhodomonas sp. SL1. The sequence continues at coordinate 16,251 of NZ_JBPODZ010000023.1, forward strand.
CTGTCTGGCAGTCAATGAGGTCGGGTGTTCCCCGCGCCCGCGGGGCTGAACCGTCGCCGCGAGAGACAGCCGCCCGCGTGGATGCGTGTTCCCCGCGCCCGCGGGGCTGAACCGACCCCGCGCTTCTGGTAGCGGTCGCCGGGTATGTGTTCCCCGCGCCCGCGGGGCTGAACCGGCCGACGAGCCGGAATTGGGACTTTTTGAAGGGTGTTCCCCGCGCCCGCGGGGCTGAACCGAATCACCGGTTGCGCCGGGTCCGCGCCGATGCGTGTTCCCCGCGCCCGCGGGGCTGAACCGACGGGATCGCAGTGATGCGGGCGAGGAAGGAGGTGTTCCCCGCGCCCGCGGGGCTGAACCGGCCGTCGGGAGGTTTACCCGGAGGTGCCGGAGGTGTTCCCCGCGCCCGCGGGGCTGAACCGAGCGACGGCGCGTCTGCGTTGTGCGAATGCCGGTGTTCCCCGCGCCCGCGGGGCTGAACCGTCCTCACGCCAGCGTGCGCAGGACCATCTGCGGTGTTCCCCGTGCCCGCGGGGCTGAACCGGGAATGCGCTAATGGCTGACAAGCAATCCACCGTGTTCCCCGCGCCCGCGGGGCTGAACCGCGAGGCGTCGAGGCGCTGGAGGGTGCCGGGCTGTGTTCCCCGCGCCCGCGGGGCTGAACCGCCTGGGTCCAGCAGATGGACGACCGGGCGCACGTGTTCCCCGCGCCCGCGGGGCTGAACCGTCCGCGTCCAGATACCAGGGGAGGGCGGCTGGGTGTTCCCCGCGCCCGCGGGGCTGAACCGCCGGGCTCATCGGTAGCATTCCGACGCCCGTGGTGTTCCCCGCGCCCGCGGGGCTGAACCGCAGGCGCGCATCAACGTCCACGAGGACGAGCTGTGTTCCCCGCGCCCG
>NZ_JBPODZ010000024.1:0-15735 GCF_052060015.1 Arhodomonas sp. SL1
CTACTGGCGCAAGCCGGTTTTCTGGTCTCGGAGTTACTGCATTATCAGCGTCGGCGGTGCGCCGCTCTCGGTGCTGAGGCACTACATCGAGCAACAGGAAGCGCCGGAGTGATCGCGCTTCGCGCCATGCACCGCTTCACCACCCCCTAAGCCGCATAGCGGCTATAGGCGGAGCACTGCGGCGCGGATTGGTCGAGGGTGCCCCCGTATACCAGCAGGAACCCCCAGAACGCGAACGGCAACAGCCACTCCTGCATCGATCTCCCCTTGGGATCTCCGGCCTTTGGTGGCCGCCGAGCATCCGTGCTGGCGACCCCCGCGGCAATGCGTAATTGTGCTTAGCCGATCCGCAGCACCGGGGGGGCGCCCTGCCGGCGTTGCCACAGCCGCGCACCAGCGAGGAGGAGGACGGAGAGTGGGATCAGGTAGCCGAAGAACGCGGCGAAGGCACCCAGACCGGGGATGCCCAAGACCAGCAGCAGGTTCGGGGCGCAGCATGCCGAGCCTGCCAGCAGCGCCGGGATCCCGGCGAGGGTGCCGGCGCGACGGCCGCCGGCGCCGCAGGCGGCGGGCCGGCGGCGCAGTGCCAGGGCGCCGTGGATGTTGGTGGCCACGAGCAGGGCCAGGAGCAGGGCAATGGCGAGATTCCCCGGGCTGATCAGCCAGACCAGGTAGCCGGCATCGAGCCGGGCGACAGCCTCGAAGTGAAAGGGACTGCGCATCCCCAGCCACGCGGCCGGATTCCAGTCCCCCACCATCATCCCCCAGGTCGGCGGTCCTGCCCAGTCCATGTCACCGAGGGCGTAGAGGTAGAGCAGCGCATAAGCGAAGCCGACCGGGACGGCGACGCGACGGGGCTCAATGGCTGCCATCAATCACCTCTGTATCCGGATAGAAGGCCGCCCAGGCGAACCACATGGCCTCGAAGGCGTTGACCGGTTCCAGCGCCTCGCTGCCGGGAAAACGCGGGCCCTCCGGGATAAACCGGATGTCGTCGGGGTCCGGCGCGGCCTCGCCCCGGTACACCCATCCGGTATCCAGGCCGGGGTCATGGATGACGAGGTAGGGCGTGCCGTCAACCTCCCGGCTTAGCACCTTTCGTTCGCGAAGCGCGTCCCGGTCCACGGCCACCGCCCGGTCACCGTCGCGGAAGCCCAGGACCACCCGCTTGGGCGCGTAGCGGTGGTCCTCATGGAGGACGGGGAACATGCGCGTGTCCTCCCGGTAGTAGCCGCTGGGCGGGTTGTAGCCGCCGTAGGGGTCGCGCCGGTAGTTGCGCACGTGACCGGTATCGGTGGTCAGTACGCGCGTGTCGGGATGCCGTTCCTTCCAGTCGCCCCACGTCGTCCAGAACACGCGGAGCTCCTCCAGTGCCTTGCCGGTGTGGGGCCCCTGGATGCCGGCGCCCAGGATCTGGGGCCAGAATGTGTCGCTGGCGCGGTCGTACATCACCAGGTTGCTGTTGATCAGCCGGCCGGAGACGCCGAGCTCCGTGTCGCCGCGGCGGAAGCCCAGCGCCGTACCGGTGAGCGGGCAATAGCTGATGCTCACCGCCTCGCCGCCGACGGTGTCGTTGACGATTTCGTGCCATACGAGGATTTTCTGGGGATAGGCACGGGCCTCGCCGTTGCGATGGACGCCGATGACGATATCGCCATCGTCCAGGTAGTCGTCGCCATGGGCAACGCCGGCAAACTCCGGGGTGTCGACGGAGGGGATGCCGTCCTTCGGCGGCCCGCCGGATTGAATGGCGCCTTGGTAGACGGAGGGCGCCTCGGGCAGTGCGGCGTCGCCGGCCAGCGGCGGGGCGTCGCCGGCCCCGGCCGTGGCGGCCAGGGCCAGGCCCGTGAGCAGGGTGGTGACTGTCCTCATAGCGATGGCTCCGGGTTGTTTGGTCTCCCCCAAGGCAACCCGAGGGCCACGGTGCGCTCAATGCGTAGTTCAACGTAGATGCCGGCTCAGGCGTCGGCGCCGATACGCTCCAACGCCTCGTCGGTGGTCCATAAGGCATTGGCAATGTAGCGGAAATTGATGATGGCGGCCTGGTAGCCGTCGCCCTCGGGGAGCTTGGCCGCGGCCGTGGCGTCGCGCACCACCGCTACCTCGAAGCCCTGTTCCAGCAGCTCGCGGAGGTGGGACTCCACGCAGAGGTTGGCGGACATCCCGGCCAGGACTACCTGGTCGATGCGGCGTTTACGCAACTGCAGGATCAGGTCGTTGTGCTCGGGGCCGTAGATCTTATGGGGCGAGGCCACGATGGTCTCGCCGTCGTCGATGTATTCCTTGTACTCGGGCAGGAAATCGGCGCCGGAACCATCCAGGCCGCTGACCTTCAGCGGGCCTTCCCGGTCGAACATACCGATGGCGTGCATCAGCTTCTCCAGCGGGCCTCCGAAGTCCCAGCGGTGGTCCTGCGGGTAGTAGTAGTGGGGCGAGATCGCCACGGGCAGCCCGCTTTGCTTGGCGCTGCGAAGCAGTCGACCGATGTTCTCCACGGTGTTGTGCTCGCGTACGCTCTCACCCACCACCTTCCAGGTCACCCCGTCGGGGCTGAGGAAGTCCACCTGCGGATCGGTGACCACCAGCGCCGCCCGCGCGGGATCGAGCTGGAACCCGGTCTCGGGGAGTGCGGGCTCGGCAGGGTCCGCGTAGGGATCACCGGCGGCGTGTGCCGTTGGCACGAAGCCGCTCACTGCGGTGGCGGTGATACCGGCCGCGGTACCCATCAGGAAGCGCCGGCGGCCGTTGTCCTCGGGCGTGTTACCGGCACGGGGGGTGGTGTTGCTATAGTCGTCGGTCATGATTGCTGCTCCTGGTTGCATCGCTGCTGACACCCCGGAGGTTACGTACCGGTGAGTGCCGTATCGTCCGAAGGGCGTGCCATCCCGTCCGATCCTCCCTCAACAGAGGCCGCCGGGGCGCTGCTGCGCTCCCTCGAGGTGGCCGTAGAGGCCTTTGCGGTCTGTGATGTGCGGGCGGGCTGGCGGCTGGAGGCCCCGGCCCAGGGGCGGGTGGTGGTGCATTACGCCCTCCAGGGGGAGGGGACGCTGCGCTTCTCCGCCGGCGGGAGTGCCAGCTTTGCGCCCGGCACGGTCGTGCTGGTGCCAGCTGGCGTCAGTGCGCGGGTCACCGCGCCGGCGGGGTTGCGCGGCGGCAGCACCCGCTGCAGCCCGGCACGGAGCCCGCTGCAGTGGCTCTCCAGTGGCGGGGATCCGGGGCTACCACGGGTGCTGCTGGGCTGCGGGATGGTATCGGCGCACACCCCACTGGGCCGGGGACTCTTCGATCAGCTCCCACGTCCGGTGGTGGTGGCCGGTGGGGACGACCCCCGGCTCCTGGCCGGTCTCGACGAGCTGCTCGCCGAGATCGCCGAGCCGGGGCTCGGCAGCGCCGCGTTGAGCTCGGCGCTGATGAAGCAGTGCCTGATCCGGGTCTTGCGCCGACTGGCGGTGGATGGGCATCAGGGGTTGCCCCTGCTGCGGGCGCTGCGGCAACCGGGGCTCGCCGCGGCGGTGGCGACGATGATCGAGGATCCCGCCAATGCCCCCTCCCTGGAGGGCCTGGCGGAACGGGCCTGCATGGGCCGCTCCACTTTCGCGCTCCGCTTCCGGGAGGTGTTCGGGCAGTCGCCGCGAGCCTTTCTCAACGAGCTGCGCCTGCAGGAGGCGGCCCGCTGCCTCGTGGACACGGCCCTGCCCGTAAAGACCGTGGCCGCGCGGGCCGGCTACCGCAGCCGCAGCCATTTCTCCCGGGCGTTCAAGGCCCGCTATGGCAGCGATCCGGACAGCTACCGCAGCAGCGCCCGCGGGTGAGGGCGGGATACTCCATGGTGCCGACATGGTTCATGCCCGCGGGGGCGATGAGCCCCCGCGAAATGCCTCTACGGCCGGTGGGTGAATATCGGTAAGGAAAGCCGCCAGCGGATGGCAGCGAGCCGCAAGGCGAGGGCGACTAGTAGTCCGCACCAAACGGCCAGGGAGGGGGGCGCCTGCAGCTCCAGGAGGGCCACGGTGGTCAGCGATCCCGCGAGGGCCGCCGTGGCATAGAGCTCGCGCCGGAGCACTCGGGGCACCTCGCCGGTGAGCACGTCGCGGATCAGGCCCCCGGCCACGCCGGTCATCACCCCCATGAGTGCCGCGATCCCCGGCCCGGTGCCGGCGGCGCGGGCCTGCTCGGCGCCGATCACGCAGAACGTCGCCAGCCCGAGGGCATCGGCGAGGGGCAGCAGCCGAGCCGGCAACAGGGCGGTGCGGGTGAGCACCACGGTCAGGAGCCCCGCCGCCGAGGCCACCCAGAGGTAGACCGGGCGCTCGATCCAGAAGACCGGGGTCAGCCCGAGGGTGAGATCGCGCAGGGTGCCGCCGCCGATGGCGGTGACGACGGCCAGCACCAGCACGCCGAAGAGGTCGAGATCCTTGCGGCCGGCCGCTAGGGCCCCGCTGGCGGCGAAGACGGCGGTGCCGAAGAGATCCAGCCAGAATATGACGGCCATGGCCTCACGGTGCCCGAGGTGGGGCCCGAAAGACCACCGTGCGGTTGTTGGCGGGCATCCGGTGGCTCTGCTCCAGCACGAGGCCATGACGGGCGGCCTCCTCGGCCACCGCCTCGAGATCGCGTATCCCCCAGCGGTGATCGCGGATCCGCAGGTGGGTGTCGAAGGCCTCGTTGCTCGCCGCCGTGTGCGTGCCCTGCTCACGGAAAGGCCCGTAGAGGACCAGCACACCACCGTCGGTGAGGCATTGGCCCGCTCCCGCTAGCAGTGCCTCGGTGGCCTCCCAGGGCGAGATGTGCACCAGATTGATGGCCACCACCGCATCGAAGGGCCCCTCCGGCCAGGCTTCGGTGGTGACGTCCAGGGCTATCGGGGGCAGGAGGTTGTTCCGGGCCTCGCGGGCCCGCCACGCCTCGATGGACGTCAGGGCCGAGGGGTCCGGATCACTCGGCTGCCAGCACCAGCCGGGCATGGCGGCGGTGAAGTGGGCGGCGTGCTCGCCGGTGCCGCTGGCCACCTCCAGGACCCGGGCCGTCGCCGGCAGGACCTGCCGCAGCACCTCCAGGATGGGCCCTCGGTTCCGGCCGGCGGCCGGGGTGGTCTGTGGCTCGGCAGCGCTCACCTCAGGACTTCCCCGCCGCGAAGCCACCGTCCACCAGCAGGTCCGCGCCGGTGATGAAGCTGGCCTCGTCGCTCATCAGGAATACCGCGGCGTTGGCTACCTCCTCGGGGCGGCCGAGTCGGCCTACGGGGTGCAAGTCGGTGAGAAAGTCCAGGGTCTCCTGGTCCAGCACCTCCAGGAGCGGCGTCTTGATATAGCCCGGCGAGATGCTGCTTACCCGGATGCCCTTCGCTGCGCCCTCCAGGGCCAGGGTGCGGGTGAGGTTGAGCACCCCGCCCTTGGCGGCGGTGTAGGCGGCGGTCTCCGACTGGCCGAGGTGGCCGAGGATGGAGGCGCAGTTGACGATGCTGCCGCCGTGTTCCTGCATGTGGCGCATGGCCTCCCGGGCCACCTTGAACACGCCGCTGAGGTTGATGTCGATAATGTGTTGCCAGTCCTCGTCGGTATAGTCCACCGCCGGGCACAGCCCGCCGACGCCGGCGTTGTTGAATACACCGTCGACGCCGCAGAAGTCGGCGGCCTCGCGGAACAGCGCGGCGACGTCCTCGCTGCGGGTGACGTCCACGCGGACAAAACGCGCCTTCTCGTCGCCCAGTTCCGCCGCCAGTGCTTCCCCGGCCTCGGCGTTCATGTCCGCGATGACCGCGCGGGCGCCCTCAGCGACGGCGCGGCGGATGGTCGCCTCGCCGATGCCACTGGCCCCGCCGGTGACGATGATGCCTTTGTCCTTCAGGCGCATGGTGGGATTCCCCTGTCGATGTGATGGCGTGAGGCTACCAGAAGAGCACGGCCTCGGGGTGGTGGTGATGATGCGGGTCAAGCACGCCGATCGTCGCCGACGAGCTGCTACGCTCATGGGTAGAAGGATCGTGGCACCATGCCGCCAGGGCGCCCGATGCGCGGGGAGGTGGTTCGATGGCAGACGATGACCGAGGGAGTGCGCTGCGGCGGGCGCTGCTGCTGCGCCCCGGCGAGCTCCCCGGGTTGGTGGGGGCCTTCCTCTACTATTTCTGCCTGCTCTGCAGCTATTACATCCTCCGGCCGGTGCGTGACGAGATGGGTGTACGCGGTGGCGTGGAGAACATGCAGTGGCTGTTTACCGCCACCTTCGTGGCCATGCTGCTCGCTGTGCCGCTGTTCGCGGCACTGGCGGCGCGCTTCCACCGTCGTGCCCTGATCCCCACCGTCTATGGGATCTTCATTGCCTGCATCCTCGGCTTCTGGCTGTGGTTGCGCGCGGACTACGCCATGGCCTGGGGGGCGCGGGCCTTCTTCGTCTGGCTTTCGGTGTTCAACCTGTTCGTGGTCTCGGTGTTCTGGAGCTTCATGGTCGATCTCTTCGACGAGGCCCAGGCGGCGCGGTTGTTCGGGGCCATCGCCGCGGGCGGCAGTGCCGGGGCCATCCTCGGCCCGGGCCTCACCGCGGTGCTCGCCCAGCGACTGGATCCCCATGCGCTGCTCCCCCTGGCGGCGTTGGTGCTGGCGCTGACCCTGCCTTGCATGGCGGCGCTGAACCGCTGGTCGCATCGTCGTGCGGATGGTGGCCGGCGGCCGGACGGTAACGAGCGACCCCTGGGGGGCACGGTCCTCGAAGGGGTGCAGGCGGTAATCGGCTCGCGCTACCTGCTCGGTATCTGTGCCTTCATCTGGCTCTACACCACCTTGGCCACGTTCCTCTATTTCACCCAGGCGACGATTGTGGAGCGCGCCTTCACCGACACCGGCGACCGGACCTCGGTGTTCGCGATCATGGACTTCGCCACCAATGCTCTGACGGTGGGGCTGCAGCTGTTCGTCACCGGCCGGCTCGTAAAGCGCCTCGGGCTCGGCCGTGCGTTGGCCCTGGTCCCGCTGATCGTCGCCGGCGGCTTCCTGGTGCTTGCCGCGCTGCCGGCCCTGTTGGTGCTGGTCGCCTTTCAGGTACTGCGCAGGGCGGGTAATTATGCGGTGGCCCGGCCGGGGCGGGAGATGCTGTTCACCGTCGTGCCGCGCATGCAGAAATACAAGAGCAAGAACTTCATCGACACCGTCATCTACCGGGGCGGCGATGCGATCGCCGGCTGGGTGTACACAGGCCTCGGTGCGCTGGGGCTCGGGGTGACGGGGATTTCGCTGGTGGCCGCACCCATCGCCCTGATCTGGGCGGCCATCGGTTACCGGCTCGGAGTGTCCCAAAGCGATGAGGCGCGCAGGCAGCGCGAGGAGGTCAGCAATGCGTCAGCACCCAATTCCGCGGGGATCTGATCTCCGCCTCACCCGGAGGGGGTTTCTCGGGTTGTCCGCCGCCGCCGGCGCACTGGCGCTGCTCGGCCCTGGTGGGTTTGCGGCGAGGGCGGAGGAGGGCCTCATTCGCAGGGCCATCCCAGCCTCCGGCGAACGGATTCCCGTCATTGGCCTGGGGACGGCACGCACGTTCAATGTGAACCCGGCCGACACCGCCGCCATGGAGCCCCTGAAAGCGGTCATGGCCCGGTTCTTCGAGGGCGGCGGGCGGTTGGTGGATTCCTCGCCGATGTACGGTCATGCCGAGTCGGTGGTGGGTCGGTTGGCGATGGAGCTCGACATCGCCGATGAGCTGTTCATGGCCACCAAGGTCTGGACGCGGGGCCGCGAGGAGGGGATCGCGCAGATGGAGCGCTCCGCCGAGCGCATGGGCGTCGAGCAGCTGGAGCTGATCCAGGTGCATAACCTGGTCGCCCTGCGTAGCCATCTCAATACCCTACGGCGTTGGCGACGGGAGGGGCGGGTGCGCTATATCGGCGTGACCCACTCGCGGACCTCCGCCCACGAGGAGCTCACGCGCATCGTCGAGAAAGAGCCCATCGACTTTGTCCAGCTCAACTACAACATCGCCGAGCGCAACGCCGAGCGGCGGCTGCTGCCGGCGGCGGCGGATAATGGCGTGGCCGTGCTGGTCAACGAGCCCTTCGAGAAGGGGACGTTGTTCCGCCGGGTGCGCGATCAGCTCCTGCCGGAGTGGGCCGGGGAGGCTGGGGCGCGCAGCTGGGCGCAGTTCTTCCTGAAATTCATCGTCTCCCACCCGGCGGTAACCTGTGCGATACCGGCCACCAGTGACCCCGAGCATGCGGCGGATAATGTCGCGGCCAGTCATGGGGTCCTGCCCGACCGGGAGCTGCGCGAGCGCATGGCCCGGCATTTCCACGATCTCTGAGTATACAATGCCCGGCCATGAGCGAGACTGCCGAATGGGCCGGGCACTGGGACGTGGTAATCGTCGGCGCGGGGGCGGCGGGGCTGATGTGTGCGCTCGCCGCCGGTGCCCGGGGGCGGCGGGTGCTGGTGCTCGAGCATGCCAACCGGGTGGGCAAGAAGATCCTGATGTCCGGCGGTGGGAGGTGCAATTTCACCAATATGCATTCCGGCCCGGAGCACTTCCTCTCGTCCAACCCGCACTTCATGAAGTCCGCGCTCAGTCGCTATACCCCCTGGGACTTCGTGGCGCTGGTGGAGCGCCATGGCATCCCCTATCACGAGAAAAAGCTGGGTCAGCTGTTCTGCGACCGCTCCTCGAAGGACATCGTGGCCATGTTGCTCAACGAGTGTGCCGCCGTCGGCGTGCAGGTGGTCACGCGCACGCCGGTTTCCACGATCGATGCCGGACCACCCCATGCCTTGGTGACTGCCGCCGGCGAGGTACGCTGCGATTCCCTGGTGGTCGCCACCGGCGGTTACTCCATTCCCAAGATGGGGGCCACAGGTTTCGGCTTCGACTTCGCCCGTTCCCTCGGGATTCCGCTGCGCCCGACCCGGGCGGCGCTGGTGCCGGTGACACTGGATTCCCGCCTGCTTGGACGCCTCCGCGACCTCTCCGGCGTGTCCGTTGACACGGTGACGCGCGCCGACGGCGGCACGTTCCGGGAGAATGTGCTGTTCACCCATCGCGGCCTGAGCGGGCCGGCGGTGCTGCAGGCCTCCTCGTACTGGGAACCGGGCATGCCGATGGAGATCGATCTCTTCCCCGACCGGGATATTGCGGCGTATATCCGCGACATGCGGGTGTCGAGGCCGCGGCTAACCCTGGGGAACCTGCTCGCCGAGTGGTTGCCGAAACGGGTGGCCCGGCGCTGGTGCGCGCTCTGGCTGGGCAACCCGCGGCTGGAAGTGCTGGACGATGTTGGCATCGAGCGGGTGCAGCAGGCGTGTCAGCCCTGGACGGTATGGCCGTCGGGCACCGAGGGGTACCGGACGGCGGAGGTGACCCTGGGGGGCGTTGATACCGAGGCCCTTTCCTCCAAGACCATGGAGTGTCGGGACCATCCGGGCGTATATTTCATCGGCGAGGTCGTCGACGTCACCGGGCACCTGGGCGGGCACAACTTCCAGTGGGCCTGGGCTTCGGGGCATGCGGCGGGGCAGCACGTATAGCGGCAGGGAGGTTTGGTCATGGCCAACGGTTGGGCGAGAGAAGGGGCGGTGCAGGAGCAAATCGACTCCACGGTGGGTGACGCCCTGGAGCGGGTCCGCTCGCGACTGCCGGCGGGCGAGGGGCTCAGCCACTGCGAGGAGTGCGGCAACGAGATCCCGGCCCGGCGCCGGGAAGCGCTGCCCGGCGTGCGCCTGTGCGTGGCCTGCCAGCAGGAACGCGACGCTGAGCAGGCGGCGACCTTCAGCACCTACAACCGTCGCGGGAGCAAGGACAGCCAGCTGCGTTAGGCAGGCCTGTATAGCGCCGAACACCCTGCGGAGGACAGTGCCGGCCTGCATATCCCCTAACGCTTGCCTCTATGGGATGCGCTCACTCGAAGGAAACCGTGACCGACGGGTCTCCAGGCAGCCCACGATGAACTACTCCCGCCAAGCCTTTCAGGCTATGGCGTGAGTTTCGCGCTTCGCGGGGCGTGCCGGATCATCCGGAGGATGATTCGGGCTTGCCGCCCTCCACGCCTCGGCCGGTTCCCGACCGGATACCTGCTGCTCGGCCCAGGCCATCAAAACCCGTGCGGCGTTTTCATCCCGTGTGCAGGATGCGCCACAGGGGCACTCATGGCGCCGCTGGCTGAGCGGCTTTCTCGCCTGACGCCCGCAGGCGTTACAGGTCTGCGAGGGCTTGAGCTGCCGCGTCGGTGCTTCCATCGCCCAGGCACCAGCCTCTTCCGCTTTGTACCCGAGCATTTGATGGAAGGCCCCGCCGGCGGCATCGAGGATGCTGCGGTTCAAGCCCTTTTTGTACTGACCGCCCGCGGCGGTCATGTCGTGGATGTTCAGCGCCTCCAGCCCCAGGGCAGCGAATTGCCCGACAAGCCGCGCCGTCGCCTGATGCAGGAAGTCGTGGCGCTGCTCCGCCACCTTGCGGTGAAGGCGTCGCAGGCGCTCGTATTCCCTTTGGAGCCGGTTGGAGACCGGAAAGCGCCGCTGTTTGCCGCACGCCTTCTTGGCCGCCTCCTCCTTGCGGGAGATGTCACGCTGGACCCGGCGGATCTCGTGCAGGGTGCGGGCCAGGTGGCGCGGATTGTCGATGGTTTCGATCCCCGCGGGCGTGGCCACGGTGGCGAAGGTTTCCAGCCCCCAGTCCAGACCGCCCAACTTCTCGCCGCGCTCCCGCTCCGGCGCGCAGTCCAGCGTGATGCTGGCATACCACCGCCCGCCCCGTTTGACGATCTCGCAGGTCTTCGGGGTGCCGGGTGTACGGGGTTTGCCCCGAAGGGTCACCCTGCCAACGCCGGACAGGCGCAAGGCCCCGTGTTTCATCCGCTCGTTGGTAATCAGACGCCAGCCGTCGCCGTGCGCCTTGTACCCCCAACCCTTGAAGCGATGCAGCGACTTGAAGCGGGGAAACCCGGGCGTTTCGCCGTTTTTCACCCGCCGGAAGAAGTGCTGGAACGCCAGGTCCAGGCGCTTGAGGGTGACCTGCTCGGACTGGGCGTTAAGGCCGCGAAGGAGTTTCGATTGGGTCCGCCACTCAGTGAGGCGTTTGCACTGAGCCGAAAAACCCAGCGACTCCTGCCGCTCACCCCAGGCCCGGCGTCGTTCGGCCAGCGCCTCGTTCCACAACAGGCAATGGACCCAGCGTTGGTGCTCCAGGGCGGCAAGCTGGGCCGCCGTGGGGTAAAGCCGGTATGTGACCTTGCGCTGGACCATGCCGCCAATATACAAGGAGTTTGCCGAACACCTGCAATTCATCACCGTCGGCGGTGCGCCACTCCCAGTGCTGAAGCAGTATATCGAGCAACAGGAAGCCCCGGAATGATGGCGCTGCGCGCCATGCGCCGCTTCACCACCCCCTAAGCCGCATAGCGGCTATAGGCGGAGCACTGCGGCGCGGATTGGTAGAAGGGCAGGGCGCCGAAGTCCGCCGGCACGGTGGCGCCGTCATCGAGCAGCATCTGCGCCAGCAGCACGCCGCGCACCGGCTCGGTGGCGCCGAACTTCTCCTGAGCCGCCCGGGAGGTGAGGCCGGCCTTGTAGCCGACCGGCTCCCCCCAGTGTTGCTACAGCCGCTGGACCAGCTTCCCTTGGGCGCAAAGACCATCGTTGCGGGACTCCACGGTGGGGGCTTCCGTGGGTGCGGCGGTGAGGATGTCCTCGGCCAGCGCATCGATGGCCGCGTCGTCGGGGCAGGCCGACGATGCAAGGGCGGGCATAACGATGAGGCAGAACGCTATGGTGAGGGTGCGGGTCCGCATGAGGACTCTCCTCCGGTGATTTCTGTCTTCCGGGGAACAGGATGCGTTATCCGGATGCTCTCTCGGAAGCTGTTCCGGGGGCGGGCACACGGTTGTCGATCTCATAGAGTACCACCCCCTCGTGCTCCGGTACCGGTTGCTCCCACGGCCGCTCGGCGAGCATATGTCGGGCGTCGCGCTGTCCGCAGGCCCGGTGATCGGCGAGGGTCTGGGGCAGAAAGGTGAAGTCCTTGGCCCAGGAGCGATAGGCCTGGCCGCGGTAGATGAGGTGGACCAGGTACATCGTGGTGGTGCAGCCGAGCTTCGACAACTCCTTGAGCTCGGGATCCCGGCGGCGCTCCGGCGGCAGCGCCCGGTAGAGCTCGCCGACGGCATGACGCAGGGCATGGAGTTGGCGGTGGTGGTCGACCTGGGCGCGGGAGCGGCTGGCGTAGATGATGTCCTTGCGCCGGTCCTCGAGCTGGTCCAGGTCCTCTGGGGTGCGTCCGGCCGGGTCGAAGAGATCCACCAGGAAGCACAGCGTGTCCCGGCGCGGGTTCGCGTCCAAAACGGCATCGAGTGGCGTGTTCGAGAGCAGCCCGCCGTCCCAGTAGCTGTAATCGCCGATGGGTACCGCCGGGAACGCGGGGGGCAGCGCGCCGCTCGCCATGACATGGCGCAGATCCAGACGTCGCTCGCGGTTGTCGAAATACACTTGCCGCCCGGTTTCGACCTCCACCGCGCCCAGGCTCAGGCGCGCGGGCCCTTCATTGAGGCGCTCGAAATCGATCAGTTCGGAGAGCGTTTGCTCCAACCCGGAGAGATCGTAATGGCCCACCTCGCCGGACATCATGGGGCTCAACCACGCCCCGCCCGGGCGGGGGGTGAAGAAATTGGGCTGTCCCCAAAGCATGGTGCCCATGGCGCTGGCGATATTGATGGATTTCCGCCAGGGGTGCTCCGGCGGCGGGGCCGGCAGCGTTTGGGGCCAGGAAATGCGGCGCCAGAACGCCTCCAGCGCCGCCACCCGTCGCTCCGGGGGGTTGCCGGCGAGGATGGCTGCCTGGATCGCGCCGATGCTGGTGCCCGCGAACCAGTCGATATCCGGGCCGGCCTGCGCCAGCGCGTCGAATACCCCCTGGTGGTAGGCGCCCAGGGCCCCACCGCCCTGAAGGACCAGGGCGATGCGCTCGAAGTGCGGGTTGATACCGGCCATGACGTGTCGCTCCCTCATTGGCGTGCCGGTGGGCAGGGAATCGTACCCCAGCATGTCAGCGATGCCCGTGCATGGATATAGGGGCTGGCCCTAGTGACGGGCATGTCAACGGTGCGCACACCGAATGCCACCGGGCGGACTGTCGCTTTCCCACATCCAACAAGCCAGGCAGGGCGCGGACAATCTGTGCACGAACCGGCTTTTCCACCCAAGTCCGGGCGCTGACCATCCCGGGGATGACCGACGGCGTGGCGTGATGCGTCCAATGACGTCTCCAGGACATGCGCGGTATGCTTCTCATGTTGGGGGAAACGCGACCGGCTCCTGTAGTAGTTTGCGGTGGGAACCATGGGGTGTTTCCATTCCGCAAAATTCAGGTATAAAAAATGGGCCATCTTTAATGAGCGGGAGTATGAAGTCAGAGAAAAACGTAGCCGATATTGCAGCGCTTGTTCGACGTACTGTAGTAATCGTTTTCGGATGCGCGCTTGTCGCGGGAGCGATTGCCTTTTTTATAACTTTTCGCGCCGCTGCCTACGATCACGTACAGGACGAGGCACGCGCGTTGATGAATACGGCAATGGCCATTCGCGGATATACGGTCGAGGAAGTTCGTCCTGAAATCCGCCAGCGCTCGGGGTACGAAGAAGGGGGTGATTTCCACAGTCAGACAGTGCCGTCCTATGCCGCACAGGCCGTTTTTGACCGTCTTGAGACCGGCGGTTATAGCTACCGTGAAGCGGCTCTGGACCCCACGAGTCCGGAGGATCGCGCAACCGCATTCGAAACCGACCTTATCAATAGGTTTCGGAACGGTTCGGAGGGCGGTATGATTTCTGGGACCCGTCAAGAGAACGGGATCACCGAATTCTATCAGGCCCGCGCTATCCGGATTGAAGACCAGGCCTGCCTAGAATGTCATTCTACACCGGAGCGCGCACCAGATCCGATGTTAACGGAATACGGTGCAGATGGTGGATTTGGTTGGGAGATGGGAGAGGTGGTGGGTGTTCAGATGCTCACAGTTCCCATCGATAAAGAATACGCCATGATCTACGAAATACTGGCAATATTTTTCACGCTAATGGTGATTTTGTTTGCGGTTATTTCGATTGTTGTCGTGCGGCCCCTGCAGCGTAACGTCATACGACCACTCCGTGAGCTTGCCGTTGTCACCGAGCGTGCCAGTCTCCGGGGTGGGGATGACCCGCTGCCGCAATATGGGGCTGCCGAAGTGCGGCGGCTGGCCACGGGGGTCGAGCGACTGCGCCGCAGTCTGCGTACAGCACTGCGTGAGAGCCAGCGGGACGGGGATCAGTGATGCGGGGGGTGCTCTTTACTGCCGCCGCGGCCATTGTGGCCTGGGTGTTTCGTTACTTCATTGCGGAATACGGCATTTTCGATGACCTGCCGATTGTCCGTAGTGCGGTGGAAATGGTGGCCCTCGCCGTGATCGGCGTGTTGGCCGTGCAGGTGGTGGGGTGGGTGGTATCGGATCTCGTGTTGACCGATCTGCTGCGGGTGACCCCGACAGGGCTGGGCCGTGTCCTGATTTATGTGGGTCTCAGTCTAGCGGCGGGGATACCCATCCTCACCTATTTCGGGATCAATCTGGCTACCCTACTGACTACCTCGGCGGTCATCGGGGCGGTATTGGGTCTTGCCCTCCAGCAGCCGCTCAATAACCTGATCTCGGGTCTGAGCCTGTCCTCCGATCGGCTGATCCAAGTGGGTGCCACGATGTGGTACGACGGTGTGCCGATGGAGGTCGAGGCACTGAACTGGCGGCATGTCATCGCGCGGCGTCCCGACAATGTCGTGGTGGCCGTGCCGAATACGAGTCTGGCTAACGAAACCCTCACCGTGATGCCGGAGGACGGTCCGACTCGTTGCGAGGTGACGCTGGATCTCCCGATCAATGTAGCCCCCGATCGGGTCACTGCCGCATTGTCGGACGCCTTGGCGGACGTGCCCGATCTGGACAGCGGTCGAGCCATCACGGTTGCCCCGGCAGGGACCCGTGGCGAGATCAGCACAATGACTTACCGGATTCGGGCATGGGCACGGCGCTATCCCGACCGGGACCGGATAGAGGGGGAAATCCTGCGTCGTGCGTGGTATGCCCTGGAGCGGGCAGGCATTCCCCTGCCCAGGAGTGAAATGTTCCGCCTGCCGCGCTTCGACGAGGAGGACCTGCGTTGGCGGCTGGCCTCGTTGCTTCCTGATTTTCCGGCGGATGACAGGGATCGCGCCGCGAACAGCGCTCGGCTGTACCGCTTTGCCGCCGGCGAGCGGGTGGTGCTTCCCACGGGGTCACAGGGGCTTGCGTATATCATCGTCGGCGGCACCGCGGAGTTCTCCCAAGCGCGCTATCTGGAGCTGCTCGAGTATGGGCGGGCGGCGGCGGGGCGGCTTCCGGAACATGCGACGGAAACCCTCTCCGATCCGGCCCGTCTGCGCTCCGTAGCCTCCTGGCTGGCGGAGGAGACCGGCCCTGTGGCCGAGCGTCTCATTCAGGAGGCAGTGGTGGATGCCCGCGATTGTGAAGATCTCGTCGCACGCATCGCGCCGTATCTGTCCGATGAGAGCGCATCGGAGAAATTGCGTTCCCTCCTCGAGCCAATCCAGGCGGGGGATGCGGGTCCCGGTTATGTTGATAGGCTGCACGTCGATCTCGTCCAACGTGCTGTTCCCGTCAAGCCGATCACTCAAGTTCCACAGCCACAGCGATAAGTTATTGATCCGTCGGTGGGCGGTTGGCATTTTTGGCACAACTACGCGA
>NZ_JBPODZ010000025.1:0-15493 GCF_052060015.1 Arhodomonas sp. SL1
GGCCGGCGTCCTGCCGGCCGCTCGCGCGACTACAGCTCCATGCCCTGGTCGCGGCTGCGCCGTCGCGACGGCGCCCGCGAGGACTCCGTGCCGAGCGGATCGGCACTGATCTCGGCATCCTGGGACGAGCCACGCGCCGCATCGGTATGGGCGCGCTCGATGCCGCGACCCCGCGCCGCACGGATGCGCTCAGGCACCGCCCCTGGCTGCTGGCGCTCGCTCGGGCCTTGGCGCTGCGCGGCCCGGCTCCAGCCGGTGGCGAGGCGCCCGGCATCATCGGTGACCACCTCGACGGCGTGGCGCTGGCGGCTCATCGCGACATAGGCGGTGTTGGCCGTCGCGCTGCGCCCGCCCTCACCGGCGACGAGCGCACGGTCCACGGTGGCGCCCTGCGCGGCGTGGATCGTGCGCGCATATCCATACTCCAGCGGTGTGCCGGCCTCGCGATCGAGGGTCACGGTGTCGGTGCGGCCGGCGATCTGCACCTGTACGCCCTCCTGGTCGGCGGCTAGGACGCGGCCGGTGTCGCCGTTGCGCACGCCGGCCTCGCGATCATTCGCGCGAAAAGTCACCTGATCGCCGGCCGCAAGCTCCATGCGCTCGACGCGGTAGACCCGGGCATCCGCGAGCTGCGAGGCATCCAGGCGGATGGCCTCGCCACCGCCGCGCTCGCTCACGCGCAGCGTGTTGGCGGGCCGGTCCACGTCCAGCAGGTCATAGCGGTGGCCGTCGTGCTCGATCACCAGCGCATCGCCAGGCCGTATCGCCCGGCTGTTCGCCGGCGCATAGCTGCCGGCATGGCGGCGCTGCGCGCGGGTCATGTCCACCTTGCGCAGCGCCGCCACATCCGTGCCCTGCGTGGCGATGGCCCCCTCCTCGCGCAGACCCGCACGCACGCGCTCGTTGATGCGCTCACGCACCGCGTTGGTCCCCGATAGCACCATGGTCCGATCGCGCTCGTCCGCGCGGAGCGCCAGCCACCGATCGGCGGCCGCATCGCCAAGGGCGGCCTGCTTGCGCGCGGCGTAGGCGCGCTGACCCTCACCTTCGCGGCGTTGCGGCACCGCCACCTCCTGCATGTACTGCTTGGCGGCCTCGGCGCCGGCCTCGGCCTGCCCATCGGCGAACAGCGCGGCCACGCGCCGTTGTTCCGGGTCCTGCTGCCGGCGTATCTCACCGATCTCCGCCGTCGCCATGCCCTCACGCTGGAGGGCATCGAACGGCGATCCGGCCTCCACGGCCTGGATCTGGCGTTGATCGCCGACCAGCACCAGCCGGTCTTGCGTGCGCAGCGTCGCCATCAGCGCCTGCATATCGCGGCTGGACACCATGCCGGCCTCATCGAGCACCACCATGCGCGGCCGCTCCTCATCCGCGCCGTGTCGGGCCTGGGCCTGGACATAACTCGCCAGCGTTCTAGTTTCATCGGCACCGGCGCCGGCCAGTTCTTCGGCCGCGCGCGCCGAAGGGCCGAGACCAATGACCTCATAGCCGCGCGCCTGTGCGCTGGCGACCGCCGGCGCGAGGGCCGTGGTCTTGCCGGCCCCAGCCGCGCCGCGTATGCCGAGGACCTGATCGCGGCTCGTGAGCATCATGCCCAGCGCCTCGCGCTGACCGTGGGAATAGGTATGGCCGGCATCCGCCTCGAGCGCGCGGATATGCGCCGATGCGCCGGCCTCGTCGTTGACCAGCGCCGCCGATTGCCCGCGCCCCGCCTGCATCCGGCCGATGATCCAGCCCTCGCGCTCGGCGGCCGCGACACTGGTATACCGGCCCGGCTCCAGCGCCACGAGCGCATCACTGCCATCAATGGCAGCGTATGCCTCGGTATGGGTCAGCTCCCCATATCGGCCCTCGATCATGGTGCGCGCGAGCGCATCGCGCGAGTACACATCGGCCCGCTCACTGAGGTGGTCCACCGCGTAACGCAGCGCCTCGCGCTGGCGATCCGCCAGGGGCCGCGCGTCGTAAAATGCGGCATCGCCTATCGCTTGGATTTCGTGGAAATCAATACCAACCGCTTGGGCACGCTCGGCCCATTCCGCACGCTGCACCGATTGAGGCAGTTGTTTCTTCCCTTCCCGCGAGGAAACATTAAGCCGATCACGAGCATGCGCATTCGCGCTATCCCGGTCTAGGCCGAGGCGCTGCAATGCGGACTCAATCGCGGCCGAACGACGCGAAAAGGACTCCCGTTGCTCCTCACTGATTCCCGCGATCTCAAAGCCGTTTTCACTCTGCACGATCTGATAGCCGTATTCGCGAAGCTGGGCCGCAAGGGTTGATTTATACACCGCATCGGCCATGTGCATGCGCTCATTCTCGGGGCCGAAATCCAAATCGACAGTACGCCATTGCCCGGTTTCGCGCTGGGTGAGATTAGCCACGACGGAATGGGAATGAAGTTGCGGGTCCGCGATGCCGTCAATGGGCCGCGCATCCTCGTGGCGGTAGACGGCGGCGATCAGGTTTCCGGTGTGCTCGCGGTGAACGCCACCGGCGCCGGTGCGCGTGGTCACCACCTCGCGCTCGATATAATCCAGCGCCGCCCGAACGGCCTCATCGTGGGCGCGCAATACGCGAGAATCCCCGCCAGCGAGACCGACGAGCGAAACGGATTTAGGCGCCGAAAAAGTAATATCCGTACCGAGACGCTGGGCACCAGAATGGCGCCGTCGGTCGAAGTCATCGGCGGACAATACGCGCTCCAGGGCCTCGCGCTCGACCGCGCCGGTCAGGCCGACGCGCTCGGCACCGCGGCCATGCCAGGAGCTGCGAGAGACGGCCGCGTCATCGTAGTAGCCGACCGGGGTGCCGTGGGCGGTCTCGCGGTGGACGTGATCTACGTAGCCGGCGACGGTGGCGGCCGACCCGGATAGGTGGGTGATTTTCAGCATGATGGCGGCGCTCTTGGCTCTTGCTGGTGGTACTGCGCACAATCGTAGGCCGGAGGCCGGTCACTTACAAGTGCGATTGTGTGTCCGCGCCGACGCGCCAGCGGAGGGGCGGATAGGGCACCGCCAGGTGCCCGTCTACATGATGCGCGCGTGAGTCTCTCGTGACGCGCTCGTGAGTCTCTCGTGAGTCTTTGCATAAAAAGACTCACGAGAGTATCGTGAAAGACTCACGAGAGACTCAAAAGAGGCACGAAAGACTCATGAGAGACTCACGAGAGGCTCACGCATGACCTTCGACGACTATCACACCCTGTGCGCGGAGCTGCGCGCCATGCGCGCCGAGGGAGTATCGCTGACCGCGGCCCTGCGGGCCATGTGGCCCGATGTCTCAGCGATGGTCGGGCGCGGTCGGATGATCCCGCTATCGCGGTTCGCCGCGGATCTCGGCGAGACATACTATGGCGCAAAAAGCGCCATGCAGCGGTTGCGATACGAAAAAAATCAAATAAAACCAAAGCAGCGAAAGGAAGGGAAAACAGAAGTTCCGGTCAGCCACAAGCAGGAGGAACCCAGCGCCGAGCAAAAACAAGAGGACGAATGGATAGATCGAGGCGATGGAACAGAATACAAAAGAGAAGGCCCGGAAATAGTAGTAAGAGACAAAGAAACGAAACAGACCATAAAACGATTTTTTGAGTAAAACAGGAGAACTCAGGAATGACAAAAACGCTCATCATTTCGCATGGCGACAAAGGCGGGTGCGGAAAATCCACGGTCGCCACCATTATTGGTTCCCGGCTACTGGAAAAGGGAACTCCATTCGTGCTCATCGAGGCGGACGCCGGGGAAGGCTCCGGCGGACAACCAGATGTGGCCCCACGGTTTACCGGCCGTGACAATGTGCAGGTGACCGAAATGAGTATGCGCCAGGAGGGGCGGCATGTAGAGGATATGATCGCCAAGATGTTTGGAGCGATCGAGAATTGGGAGCAGGAATATATTCTGATGAACACGCCCGCGAATGCCTCCGCGACACTGGAATATGTCGGGGATTTGATCGCGGCGGCCGTGGAGGAAATGGGCATTGATCTGCGGGTGGCCTACTCATTCGACCGATCGGATGCCGCGGTGGCAAATGCAGCGGCCGCGGCGAAGGGCCATATTCTTCGGGCCGCGACGCATGCCGCCTTTGTGGTGAATGAGCATTTTGGTATCGAAGCGGAATACGCGAGGAAAATCGACGCACAAAAAGCCATGCGGGGATATGCCCGGGCCGTGGTCCCAGCACTCTCCCCTGGGGCGGCGGATCAGCTACTCGCGCACCCGGGCGCGAATCTCGCCGACCTCAGCGATCACACGGGGCCGCTGCACACGATGCAGCGATTACAGGTCGCGCGGTGGTATGGCCGCGCGGCGGGGAATGTAATGCGGGCACTCGCACTCGAGGGCGAGCAGGAGGCCGACCATGACTGATGATATAGACGAGATCATCGATGACCCGCTGGGCGAGGATAGGGCGGGGGCATCCGGCTGCGCGCCGGATGCCCACCACGCGGCCAACGCGAGGCATACGTATCAGCCGCACCCCGAGGATAGCGCACGCGCGGCGCTGCTGGCGATCCTGCCGCCGGATGCCCGGGCGCGGGTAGTAGAGGGCACGCGGCACATGCGCGATGATGATCCCATGTGGGGCGTCATGTACGCCGTCGCGGTGAGCACAGCGGAAGCCCAGCGCGCCAGCACGGATGAGGCGGTGGCGGCCATCCAGGCCGCCGCCAAACAAGTAGGCAGCGTGGCCTCCGAGATCGAGAGCGGACGTGCCGCCATCGCCGAGACGGCCGATGCGACGCATCGGCGGATGGTAGAGACGCTCGACTCATTTGGCACGCACGCGACGCAGCGGATGGCGGCCGAGCGCGAGGCCATAGAGCGGGTGATCGAGGATGTGTGGCGCGAGGCCACGCGCGAGGTGGCCCAGAGGCGCGCCGGCGAGATCATCCGCGCCGTCAGCGCCCGGGCGCTGACGGTGCTCGCGGCGGCGCTCGGCCTCGGCATCGGTGTGGGCATCGTTATCGCGCTGACGCTAGCGGCCGCGGGCCGCATGGGGGCGCTGTGATGCGTGGTGTGGTGCTCTCCGGCGCGCTCGTGCTCGCGAGTGCGCTACCGGCGCCGGCGACGGCGATCATCGGCGGGCCGGAATATGAGACCCGTGTGGTGATCTCCGGGCGGAGCTGGCATATCGGGCTCGATACGGAGTATGCGGCGATGGATTTTCGTGAATGGAATACGGGTATCGGAATGGAATGGGTCCGCGATGATGGCTACTACGCGACCGCCGGTAGCTACCAGGACAGCTACGGCGCCGATGCGTATTACGCGGGCATCGGCCGGCGCTGGCCGCTCTACGAGGCCGGCCCGGCGCAGCTCGCGGCAGGCGCGATGATCTCGGTGCACTACCGGGCGATGCGCTGGGCCTATGATGGCGCGCCTGGAGCTAGAAAGCTCGTGCCGATCCCGACACCAGTGGTCACGGCCCGATATGGGGCGGTCGCCCTGAACCTCATGGCGATACCCTCCGACTCCCCCGGCGGCTATGGCGTCATCGCGGCCGCGCAAGTGACCATTTCGTTGTCCGATTTTCTGTAATTGCAGGATTCTGTAATTACAGAAAGATAGAAAGCGGCGGGCAACGCCCGCCGCTCTTATCCCGATCTTATCCCGACCCCCATAACCGATCCGCAAGCGCCTGCGCCTGGGTACGCGCCTCATCGCGTGCCTCGGCGGCCGCCTGCGCCTGGGCCTCGGCCACGGCCGCACGCTGCTCGGCCTCGGCGGTGGCCCGCGCCTGCGCCTGGGCCTCCACGCGGGCGCTCTCCAGCGCCTCGCGCAGTGCCGAGACTTCCCGACGAGCCTCATCCCGTGCCTCGGTACGTGCCTCGACCTGCTCGCTGACCCGCGCGACCTGCTGTTCTACGTCCACACGCCGCACCTCGGCGGCCTCGGCTCGCTCCTGCGCAGCGCGGGCCGCCGCCTGGGCCTCGTCGCGCTGCTCGCTAAGCGTCTGCACCCGATTGCGCGCCTCGGCGAGATCGGTGCGCAGCGTATCCGCGGCCGTCCGAGTGGCCTCCAGCTCTGCGCGTAGGTGCTCGATCTCACGACCCTGCTCGTCCACGCGGCCGGCGAGGGTGTCGCGCTCCCGCTCCAGCGCCTCGGCTCGCTCCTGGTGCTCGTCGCGCTCGGCCTCCAGGGCCTCGCCGGTGTCGGCCAGCTCATCCGCCTCGGCACGGGCCTCAGCCGCCGCCGTCTCGGCCTCGGCACGGGCGGCGGCGGCCTGCCGTGCGATCTCCTCGGCTAGCGCCGCCGCGAGCGCATCCGGCAAGCGCGCAGCCTCGCGCTCCGCTGGCGCCTGCGCCGCACGCCATGCGGATAGGTGGCGGTGGATCGTATTCGGGCTGCCGCGCCCGATGCGCTCGCGCACGGCGCGGATACTCGGGCGCTGGCCCTCGGCCACCAGGGCGTCAGCGGCGGCCGATACGTCCTCGTAGGTGATGCGGGGGCGATCGCTACTCATAGGGCCTCCTGCGGGGCTGGGGGGTGTCAAGAATATCGAATATTATACCCGATACAGCGATATTGATATGGTATCTGATACGGGATACAGTACAAGCGAGGGCCACCACAGGAGGGGCAGTGATGATGGGATATATGCTGTATCTGCTGATGTTCGCCGCGACCATTCACCTCGGCGCGCTCACCCTGGACCGGGTGGGTGACACGATGGCCGCGCTCCACGGACAAGCCGAGCAGATGGTCCAGCAGATCGAGCACCAGAACCTCGGGGGCGCCCCCGCCGATAGGCCGGAGCGGGAGCATGAGCGACTGGAGCAGGCCGCCGAGGGGATGCTTACTCTATGGAGCAAGGAGGACACACCATGAGCGCGGACAGCATGTTTTGGGCCGGGATGGCCGGGGGGCGCTTTCAGAAAATCCAGCGCCTCAACGACACCATCGATGAGTGGACGGAGCACGCGGCCCGCCTGGAGCGTGCGCGCGACGAGGCCCAGGCGGCGGCCCGCGCTGCGCAGGAGCGAGCCGAGGCCGCAGAGACACGCGCCGAGGCCCAAGAAAAGGAGCTGGAGGCGCTGAGCCCGGAGCGCCGGGCAAAGCGCGCGGAAGAAGAAGCCCATCAGCTCCGTTCGGAGTGCAAGCGCCTCCACGCGGAAATTCACCGATTGCAGAATGACCGCGGAACCGCAGCGATCAGCATCGAAGCCGCGCAGCGCCGCGCGTCGCGCGAGCGCCAACACGCCCACCGCACCATGCGGATCGCCAGCGCCCATGTGGCCCGAGCCGAAGCACAGCGAGACGCGCTATACCATGCGCTGGTGCGCCTGCACGGCGCAGATCAGGCAAAATCCATCATCGCGGAGACAGAGCAAGGCGACACCGAGCAGGAACGCCAGAGGATCGCCGCCGAGCGCATCCGTGAGGCCCTGCGGCCCCACGACCAGGGCGAGGCCCTGGCGGATCGCACCTATAGCGACATGCGCCAGGACAGCAGCAAGCGCCAACCCCAGCCGGACCCCCGCGCACAGATGGCACAGATCATCCACCACACCCGCGAGACGACGCGGGCACCGGCCCGGCCACGCCGGCGCTGGCGCACACTGCTGCACTATGCAGCGGCGACCGCAGTCCTGAGCTATATCATCTGGTGGATCGCGACCATGGCGGCCAACGCACCGCTGCCCTGATCTTCAGCCCCGCGCGCCCGCGCCAGGGAGGGCGCGGGCCGCCCGGCCGGATCACGCGGCCACGGAGTGGCCTAACGGCCGGGGAGGGGACGAGGCCGGCCGCTGCCTCCGACGCCCGCTCCGCGTCCGTACCGCCAGCCACCGCCGCCACGCCGGCATCGCGCCCTACTGGCTGACCACCACCACGTCCTGGTGGCGGGGGCGGCCTGCTCGGCCATCCCTGGCCTCGCTACGGCCGGTAAGGGTCGCCGTCTGCGCTCGCGCACCATCACGGTGCGCGATGCTCGCGGCAGTACCCTGCTATGGGATGAGATAGATACACCAGGGCCGCCTACGACGCTGATATCTGATTATGGCTTTTGCACCCCCTCAGACTGCCGGATCTGGGCGCGCCAGTACTTCACGGTGCGAGGCGCAACCTCCAGCGCCTGCTGGACCTCTGATACCGTCGCCCCAGCGGCGAGGAGCCTCAGTCCAGCCTGGCGCTTGGATTCACCCTTCTTTCGCCCTCTGGCTGCCTGCAAGCGTGAGAAGCGCTGATCGCTAGCGGTGATATCGAACCGAGTCCAGACCCACCGGCTCACGCTCTTGGCGATGTGCCAGCACTCGGAAGGATCCATCGGGCAAGGCAGATCGCCGTTGTACCTCAAGGCACGGCTGTAGCACTCCTGCTGCCAGTAGATGAAGGCGCCGTGGCTCCGAGCGAGCTTCCATGCGCGCACTTCGCGATACGCCCAATGCCGCAGTAGCTCGAACACATTGCAATTGCGGCCCAAGCCTACGTTCTCCGGCCTCACGTCCCGCGCTGGCAGATGACGCGGCAGATCGACCCAATCCGCGAGCTCGCCGAGTTCGCGGGCCATGGTGTCGCCCCACAGCACCCGCCAGTGGCGGTGAGCGGGGTTCTTCGTGACGAGGCCCCCGTAGGCGGGATCGGCTTCCAGCGCGGCACGGTAGGCGCTCTCGATGGCGACCAAGTAGCGCAGCGGCTCGCGCCGCGCAGCGTCCGAGGTCAGCACGGGCGCGGACAGGCCCCACGCCACATGAGCGTGGCCGTTATCGGGGTTCATCGCCGCCCATGACGGCGCCGGTAGGCCGGCGTCATCCCACGCCAGCACCGCGCCGGGGCGATCAATGTCGAACACAGACCAGAAGCGCAGCGTAGGGGGGTTCACCTGGAGATAGCGCCGGCGAAGTGCCTGGCGCTGGCCTCGGATCTGGAGGCTGCCCAGCTCATCGGTACAGTACGGGCGATGGGGTAGCCGTGCGGCAAAGAGGGTTAGTTGTTCGGGCGTGTCGCCCGTAGGTATACTTGCTCTCACAGGTTAACTCCTGGCGCCCCACCTTCCTGCTGGCCCGCCAAAGCTCTGCAAGGAAGTGGGGCGTTGTCTTATCCGGCGATGTTATCCCACCACGCCGTCCAGCGTCATATCACTGCCCGACGATCTCCAGGCGATTGATTCCTAGGGTCTCACGGGCGTACCGGTAGACGGTGTCGAGCTTTCGCCAGGTGCGCACATCTTCTCGCTGGCTCCGCAGCGCGCGCTCGGTCATGCCGATTTTCGCGACGAGCGCCCAGTCGCCGGTGGCGCTCTGCACGGCCCGGAGATCGCGCACACTGCCAGCGTCCACCAGCTCCCGCAGGGTCTGCTCTCTTACAGTCGTCATCGTCCCCATTGCCGCATCGTCCTCGCGTGACAGCCCGACTTGCAGAGTGTCGCACACTGCAAGTCGTATCATCTATAGTCGATGGGGGTGACTTTACATATCATCGCTTATACGCATGCGGGCTAGTCGGTGCTCCCGGGGACGGGGCGGTCCTGGGCCTCATAGTAGCCGGTGACCGCGCCGGGCGGATCGGTGCTGAGCGCACGCTGGGACACCGGCAGGCGATGCTCGCGCACCCCGACACGGGTATATGCGCCGCGCTCGATCATTTGTGGGTACCAGTCCTCGGCACGCTCGACGCGCGCGATTACGGTGTAGTCCGCACCGGGGCCGCTCACGGCGGCCCGTAGGTCCTCGGAGAGATAGACATGCCCGGAGACCCGGCCGCCGAGCAAATGGTATAGATCGGCCTCGGTGAGTAGCGGTGCGCCCTCGGCATCCAGCGTGAGCCCACCGCCCTCGCGCGCGCCGCCATAGGCCACCGGCGTATAGCGCCCCTCGATGAGCGCCAGATCGCGGACCAGGGCGATGGGCCGCTGCATCATCCCCGTGTAGGTCTGCACGTCCACCGGCGTTACCTTGATATGCGCGAGAAGAAACCGGGCAAAACCCTCACGCGCATTGCTGACGGCCGAGCGGAATGCGGCCGCCGCGATACTGTAGGGCACCGTCACGGTGCCGGAGAGCGTGCCCTCGCGATCGGTGCGCATGGTGGCGCCATCGGCATCGACCACGACCAGCCGACCATCCGCGAGCAGTGCGCGCGCGCGGTACAGCTCGGGGGTGCGCAAGAAGGTCCGCGCGGTCACGATCAGGGGGTCCATGGCGGCCCGCTGCTCGGCATCGGCCTCCCGTACGGCCCGCAGCAGCCGCGAGAGATATTGCATGCGCGGGTCGTCGCGGTACTCCACGCTCGGCCCGCCCTGGTAGTCGGTGGAGAAGATCGCCGGCGTCTCGCCGGCCGCAGAATCGGTCGCGGCCACCAATGCGGTCGGGACGCTCGCCACCGTCATCGCGGCGGCGAGGATCAGGGGCAGTCGTGCGGGCATACGTCCTCCGGGTTATCGCTGGGTATCGGTTTCGCGGCGGATCATCGCGCGCGCGCCATCGCTCACGCGCTGCATGTGCTCGAGGAGCGGGACGACGCCGGCGGCGTCGGTCCACGCCTTCGCGCGCTCACCAGCCTCCGGGCCGGCAAAACGGCGGATGACGCGCTCGACAAGCGCGTCACCCTGCGCGCCGGTGATCCGGCCGGTGTCCGCGTGCGCGTCCTGATCCCCGGCACTCGCGGGGGCGCAGCTCAAGGCCAGCGCCACCAGTACGAGGGGTTTAGCGGTGGCCTTGCAGGTCCTCCGGGTCTTGCACATCCTCGGCATAGCTCGCCTCCAGCGGGTCGGTATGGTCGGTGAGATACACGCGCACAGCCACCGACACGGTGTCGGTGATGGTCACCCCGTGGGCGGCGGCGTGCAGGCGCAGCGCCCGGTGCAGCTCCGGGGTCACGCGCACTGTAAATGTGTCCTTCGGCTCCCCGGAGAGCGCGGCGCGCTCGCGTTCCCAGCGCATCGCATCCGGCTGGGCCAGCCACGCCCGGACCGCCGCCGAGGCGATCCGGGAGCGATCGCCGTGGTGGCGGGTGATCGCGCGTAGGGCGCGATCCGTGCTGACGTGTATCTGTGTGCTCATGGATTTCATGGTTTTCGCGTATCAGCAATTAATGGAGCCCCGAGGATACCGGAGCCCAGCGGAGACCCGATATTACAGGTAACTTAAATTGCTGATTTCAGTAATTCAAAGCATAATAACACCAACAGATGGAAACAAGGAGGTAGCCACGATGAGCCAAGCGTTTTGGGTCTTTCTCGCCATCGCCATCCTGGTCGGTGGGCTGGGCGGATTCGTGCGCATGGCGCGCCGCCCGGAACGCCCCATCGCCCCGCAACGCCGCGAGGATCACGGCGATGAGTAAGGGCGGCGCCAGTGACGGAACGACGAAAGACCCGATGACCGAGCATGCGCTATTGGCTGCGATCGCCGCATTAGTCGGCGTGACGGTGCTCCTGGCGATGCTCTCCGCCATCGCCCCGGAAGTCGTGGCAAACGTGCGCGGCGTGCTCCTCGAGGACCAGCGGCCGAGCCCGGCCGGCCGCGTCAGCCTCTATGCCATGGCCGGCGTGGCGTGCGTCCTGTGGGCGCTGGCGTTTTGGTGGCTCGAGCGCCCCCGCGTGGCCGAGACGACGGTGGCCGGGGTGGAGCTCTCCGACGCGCGTGCGCTGCGCGAAGGCGAACAGCGCGGCATTGAGCGCACCGGCGCGGGGATTCGTCTCGGCGATGTGACACTCTCGCGCCAGCGGGAAGTGGCGCACTTCTACCTGCTCGGCCTGCCCGGCTCCGGCAAGACCGTAACCATTGCGACGATCGTCTATCAGGTGCTCGCACGCGGCGAAAAGCTGTTACTCCATGACCCAAAAGGCGATTACGTGCAATGGGTGCGCCCGCATGATCCGCGCGGGCAGCGCATCCTCTACGGCCCATGGGATGCACGCTCGGCGCACTGGCGCGTAGGGGCCGATCTCGACACGGCCGCGCGCATCGAGGACACCGCCCGGGATTGGATCGCCGACCCCGAGGGCGGCGCCGGGGCGAATAGCTATTTCATCCAGGGCGCCCGTGCGGTCACCGCCGGGCTAATGATGGCGGCGCGCAAGGCGCACGGCACGGCCTGGACGTTCCGCCACTTGGCGGCCCTGCTCGCGCGCCCACCTCGGGAGATCGCCGAGGCGGCAATCGAGGGCCGCCGCGATGAGCGCACCGGGTACTCGGCGCTGGAGGGGCAAATCTCCTATGACCCGGAAAGCCCGGACGGGCTCGCAAAATCCGCCCGCGATGTGATCTCGACAGTCGGCGTCGAATTGGGCTGGGTGTTCCAGGTGGCGGCAACAGAGCCGGAGCACGACGAGCAATGGTGGTCAGTGCGCGAGTTCGCCCAGGCGGACACCCCCGATGTACTGATACTGAAAGCCGACAGCCGCTATCAGGGCGCCATGCGCGCGATCTTCGGCGCGATGATGCGCCTCTACCACAAGGAGGTCAGCAGCTCCGCGATGCCCGAGCGGCGCCCGTCCGATCCCGGGGCCTGGGTGGTCATCGATGAGTTTCCCCAGCTCGGCGCGGAGGCCGGCAAGTCGGTGCGGGCCATCCAGGAGGTCGGCCGATCCAAGGGGGTGCGAGTCGTCATCGCCGCGCAGGAGGAAAGCCAATTCGCCGCGGAGTACGGCGCCGAGGCCGGACGCGTGCAAACCTCGATGCAGCAGACGGTCATCCTCGGTCAGCTTGCCTCGCAGACGGCCAAGGAGGTCAGCGACCGGCTGGGAAACCGCTCGGTGGCGCTGCGCCACCAGGGCACCGGCGTCGGCAACCGGGCCAGCGAAGAATCCTATCAGCACGAGCGCCCCGTGGTGACGCCCGGCGAGCTGACCGGGCTGTCGGCCGGGCCGGCCGGCGCAGAACTCATCGCCATCATCCAGGGCCAGCCGGCGCGGCTGACCGTCCCCTATCCGCACCTGCCGATAGATGCGGAGACGGCGCAGGCCGTGGATAACCCGGCGTTCGAGCATTTCGTGGCCCTGGAGGCCAAGCGCGACGAGCACCAGGAGCGAGCCGAAGCCGACGAGCTGGCGGACACCGACGGGGCGCCGGAGGCCGAGTGCGACCGCGACGATCACAGCGTGGAGTGGAGGTTTTGATTTCATGGGCATGATGAGCGCGATCGGACCATTTCTCTGGCGGCTAATCGGTATGGTCGCCCTGTACTTTGTCACCGCCGAACTCATGGCGGTGGTCCTCCCCGCCTGGGTGTGGGCAATCATCGAGCCATATTGGATTTACCCGTTCGCGGTCTTTGCGCTGATTGCGCCGGCCGCCACGCCGGGGTTTTTGCGATCCGTGCTGCTGTGGACGGCACCCTTTTGGGTGTGGGCGGCAGCGCGCTATGTGCTCGCCGCCTCGCCGATCGGGGCGATGATCCCCGAGGCGCGCATGCAGACCATCCTCACCGTCTCGGCGCCCTCCTGTGTGGCGCTGCTCGGCTGGGGCTACTGGTATTTCTTACGCTGGCAGGAGCTATCCCGTACCGCGATCCTCCCGGTCGCAATGGTCTATCACCTCTCGGCGATCACGCTCACGGTGCTACAGGGGCGGATGAGTGAATCGGTATGGGTCTGGGCGCTCGGCTCGTTGGCGCTCACCTTTGCGCTCGCGGCGAGCATGAACGCGGAGAAAAAACCCCTGTTCAGCCACGCCGCGCTGTTTTGCGTGGTGAGTAGCGCAACGCTAGGGGTGCTGTGATGGCGATGCAGCGATGGCGTACCCAATGGCAGCAATTCACACGCCGGCGGCCGACAGCGGCAAGCGCCGTCCTGGTCATCGTCGCCGCCGTGGCGTTCGGCTCGGCAATTAAGGTGTTTTTCGCCCAGCCGGCGATCACCGGAGACCAGCCGCGAACGGCCGCGCAAAGCCAAGCCCTGCGCGATGCCGCAATGGCGTGGCTGCGGGGCGACCGCGAGCAGGCGACGCGGATCGCCGGTGAGGCCGCCGCGGACGCGGCAGCGCAGAATATGCCGGATGCGACGAGCGCGCTCAACGCCCTGGGGGCGGGCACCGTAGGCCCGGATTCGGGGCTGAGCGTACCGGGCTCCGGCAACACCAGCACGCCGGTCGCTGGGCTGTTCCCCCAGCCGGTGCGCCCGCTCGATCCGGTGGAGACGTTCACACCAGCGGTGCGCGCCGAGCACGCCGCCGCGCCGCCGCTCGGCGCGGGCAGTATCGCGGTGATGAGCTATGCGCCGGGGAGCTGGCGGCCGGTGGCGGTGAGCACACGCCAGCGCCCACGGATCAAGCGTCGCGCCCTGCGCGCGGGCCTGGAGGTCACGGGGCCGAACGCCTACCGCCTGGGCCGGCTCGCCGAGGCGGAAACCCAGCTCATTGCCGCCAGTCGGATCACCGGCGCCGAGGACGTGCGGGTGACGGTCCGCCATACGATCGGGCGCGAACAAAGCGTGTATTACGTCGCCTATGCCATCGACGATGGGCCGTGGCAGGAGGCGGCCGTGGTCGAGCGCGAGCAGCTATTCCTCACACACAAAGACACGCTCCAGCGCCCGGAGAATCAGGCCCCGGATGGGGCGACCGGCGCCGAGGACGCGACGTTTCAGCTTACACTGCCCGACCGGGGCGCTCACGTGCTCTCGGTCGCGCTGGTGGCTACAGACGCGCGCGCCGACCACTATGACCGGGAGCTGCTGCTCGCCTATGACTGCGGCGCCTGCACGATGGAGGCGGCACGCTGGCCCGGCGCGGCGCTGCTCCGCGCGCAGGCCCATCGCCGCGCCACCGATACCGCCGCGCAGCTCCAGGGGTATGCCGCCGGCCTCATCGAGATGCCGCGCGCCCCGGCCTCCGGCGAGGCCGATGACTACCACCGGAGCTACCGGGCGGAGACGCCGCAGGCCCTGCGCGCCGGCCACCACTACCGCATGCGCTACGTGGCGACCGAATCCGGGCTCACCGAGTTCGCGCTCGGCGCGCGCGTGCGCGCCTACCTCCTGCCGGCACCCGGTATCTACGCCCTGGACACGGGCATGGAGCCCTTCGCGGGCACGCTGAGCGGCGTGCTCGAGGACGGCACGGCCATGCCGCTGCGCGTGCGCCCGCCCGGGGCGCGGCGCTTCCGGCCATTCCGTCCGGGCGAACTGGTGGTGCCACGCGATGCTGCCCGCAAGGCGCTCGCGCAGCAGCGCCAGCGTATCCGCCGCGAGTACAGCGGCACGGCGCGACAGGCACGCATGGGCGCGCTGCCCGAGCGCCCGCGCCCGGTCGCCGGCCGCATCGGCGAGGTCTCGGATGCGGAGCTGCTGGACCGCGAGGCGTTTCGCCGGCGAATAGAAGGAAAATAGGCAGAGGCCACCAGGGCGCGATGCCGGATGGGTGCCGGCGTCCGGCCGGAGTGGCCGCGGAGCAGGCGCCGGAGGTAGCGGCCGGCCTCGTCCCCTCCCCGGCCGTTAGGCCACTCCGTGGCCGCGTGATCCGGCCGGGCGGCGGCCGGCGTCCTGCCGGCCGCTCGCGCGACTACAGCTCCATGCCCTGGTCGCGGCTGCGCCGTCGCGACGGCGCCCG
>NZ_JBPODZ010000026.1:0-15210 GCF_052060015.1 Arhodomonas sp. SL1
CTGTGTTGCCGGTCTTTACCCCGCTCAACATAACCCACGCAACGTTGAGGCGGGGCAGGTCAATCCATCATGTCTACGGGCTACGGGACTGGGATGTCGCGGCGTAGGCGGACTTCGTCCGCCGTACGGGACTTGCGTGACCGGTCGGTAGGGCGGATGGAGGCCGAAGGCCGTAATCCGCCGCGTCCGCTCTGCGGGTCGGAGTCCGCCGCACTTGGCGGCTTTCGCTGGGCTTCACCCATCCCTACGCACCGCCGTAGTCGGGCCGGCGTTGCCGGATGGCCCGGCAGGCGGTAGGCCTTTGCCCGCGGAGTTTGTATCCTGCCCCAGGGAATCAAGGGGTAGAAGAACAATGCGGCAATGGATACGCGAAGGCCGGCGCGCGGCGCGGCTGCTGCTGGTGGCAGTGGTTGTCGCCCTGTGGTTTTCCGGTCTGCACGCCGAGGCCCCGGAGCCCACCGAGGCGTACCGGAGCGGCTTGGAGGCCTACCGCGCCGGTGACGCCGACCGCGCCCGCTCCGCCTGGCGCGCGGCGGCGGAGGACGGCGACGGCTGGGCGCAGTACGGCCTAGGATTGCTCCACGAGTCGGGGCCCGGCGGCATGGAGGCCGATACCGGGAAGGCGGTGGAATGGTACCGCCAGGCCGCGGATCAGGACGTGCCCGCGGCGATGAACAACCTCGGCCTGCTCGTCGCCCGGGGCGCCGGGGTGGACCAGGATCCCCGCGAGGCGGTGAAGCTCTGGCGCGAGGCCGCGGAGCTCGGCCACGGGCCGGCCGCCTATAATCTCGCTGCGTCGTACCGGGCGGGCTACGGCATCCGGACCAACATGCGCGAGGCCCTGCGCTGGTATGAGACCGCCGCCGAGCGCGGCGTGGTGGACGCCGCCGAGGCGCTGGCGGACTACCACGCCGGCCAGTCCGACCACGAACGATCCCAAGAGGCGCTCCGCTGGTACCGGCGAGCCGCCGAGCTCGGCAGCGAATCCGCGCGGGAACGGCTCGATGAGCTAGCCGATCAGCGCCGCTCCACACTCCAGGCCGACAATACGCGATCAGAAGAGCGCGGGGGGAACACCGACGGTGGCGACGCGGACTCTGGGAGCCACTCGTCGGACACCGCGGCGGAGACCGACCCCGGCGACGGGGCGGGTATCGCCGCAGTGGACGAGCCGCCCCCCTCCGAGCCGGAGGAGACACCCGCGGCACCACGGAGCGGAAGCGCAGGGGTGTTCTCCCTGCAGGTGGGCTCCCTGGATTCGGCCGAGGCCGCCCGCCGCGAGTGGGCACGGCTGCAGCGGGTGCTGCCCGATCTCCTCGGCGACGCCGAGGCCCTGATCGTCGTCGAAGACGACCGCTACCGCCTACAGACGGGCTTCCTGACCGACCCGGATACGGCGGCCGCGCGGTGCGCGGCCATCCGGGAACGCAAGCAACAGTGCCTGATCATCCGACGCCGTTGACGGGAAGGGCGTGGAGCGCCGTCAGGCCTCCTCCCCCTCCGGCGGTATGACGCGGATGACGGCGCGGCGGTTCTCGGCCTCGGCGACGCCGTCTTCGGTCTCCACCGCCGGGCGGGTCTCGCCGTACCACACCAGCAGGATGCGGTCGTTGGCGATGCCGCGCTCGACGAGCCCCTCGCGCACCGCCTGCGCGCGCTCGCGCGAGAGCTCGAGGTTGAACGCCTCCCCGCCGGCACGGTCGGTGTGGCCCTCGACCCGCAGGTTCGCCTCCTCGCCGGCGCGCGCGGCCTGCGCCGCCTCATCGAGCGTCGCCTGCGCATCGGCGTTCAACTCGGCACTGCCGCTGTCGAAGTACACCGTGTAGGTCGCCCCCTCGGGCAGCGCCGGCTGCTCGGCGGCCGCCTCACGCTCGGCCGGCTCGGACTCCGCCTCGCGCTCCGCCGGGGTGATCTCGTCGAAGCTCACACACGGGCGCTCGTCGACACCCGCCACCGCCCCCATCAGCTCCAGCACCCCGAGCTCCAGGGTGGTGCGCACGCCAAGCTGCAGCGGCTCCTGGTTCTTCATCCCGGCGTTGAGATCGATCAGCGTGTCGCCGAAGAAGCGGAATACATCGAGGCCCACCTCGAAGCCGGTGATCTGCTTCTGCAGGCTCGTGGTCTTGATCACCTCGAGCGACTGGGTGTCGATGACGCGAAGGTCAGCGGCAACGTTGACCGTGAAGGTGCGCGCCTGCGGCCCCGCCCCGTCGACGGTCAGCTCCGCGCCACCGGATTGGATGTTGTAGTTGAGCTCGGTGATGCCGCCGACGATGTAGTAGTCGGTCTGCATGATCGAGCCGCCGTAGTAGGGCTTCCACGGCACCCGGCGCTGGCCCTCGCCGTTGTCCTGGACGAGATGCGGCTCGCCGTCACCGAGGTAGCGGTTCTCGAGATAGCGCAGCTCCATCTCCGCGATCTGGGTGTCGAAGCGCTCGTGCAGCCGCACCGCATCCCCGAGCTTGCCGAGCGCCGAGATCACCATCAGCGCCCCGCCCTGGGTGATCGGGTTGCCCCCGTCCATCTCGCTGAACTTGCCCGTGTAGTCCTTGACGTTGCCCACCGCCACCCGCGGCGGCGCCTCCTCCTCGCCGTAGGAGCCCTTCAGCCGTCCGTTCATGCAGCGGAAGGCGTTGTACAGCGGCGTGGTGTTCTCGGTCACCGGCGGGCCGTTGACCACCGGCGCCTCCGCCTCATGGCGCTTGAAATAATCGGTCTGCGCGCAGCCCGATACCGCCAGCGCCGTCACGCCCGCCACGCAGGCGCGACGCAGTGCTTTCGCCGGAATATGCACCCCCATGATCAAAGGCCCCCGTCAGCGGTCGTCGGCGCGCCGATAAACCGGCACCCCTCGCTGCCGTCAATCGAGGCGCTCTGCGGACTCTCGGTGTTGGTCTGCGAGGAGTTCAGCGCCACGTCCGTGGTCCCGGAGGTGTCCACCGAGCCGACGTCGCTGGAGATGTTCGGGTCACTGACCATGGCGTTCTGCGGGCTGTTGTCCCCCACCGACTGCTCGGAGTCGATGGTGTGCCCTGCGTTCTGGCTGCCACTCGCCGAACCACCGCTGGTGTTGTCGTCGCCTTGCGAGCCTGTCCACGAGTCATTCCCTGCCTGGGCATTCACCGGCTTGCTCGCGGTGAAGCTGTTGCTGCCGGTGTTCGCCGCCGCGTCCGCGACAATCTCCCCCTCCGGGGTGATGTTCGCGTTGCCCGACTGCCCCGAGGCGTCGTTGCTGCCGGTGTTGCCCACCGCCGAGGCCGAGACGTTGCAGTTGATCTGGTGACCGTCAAAAAAGGTGTTGTAGTTGTTCGTCGTGCTGAACGAGTCGTAGAAACCGCCCTTCTTGCGCTCGATCAGGTCCACGATCCCCGCCTTCGCGTTCTTCTGCGAGGCCGTGTCAAACTGCCACGCCCGATTCTCCTGAAATCCATTGGCGTGGGCGAAATGGGGCCCCAACGCCAACACTACCGCCAGTGCACCGGCAGTCGGGCCGATCATACCCTGTCTCATCAGTACCCCTCAGTTAACATGCAGTTATTATTCGTTGCACGAGTCCCGATGTGTCCCATCGGTATCATCCATGAAGCAGTGTGCGCGACCGTCCGCTCTTCGTTTGTGAGCTAGTTCACTCTCACTGCGCGCCGGACTGCTCAGCATCGCGGATCAACCAGAGGACTGTATCCGAGTCCGGTAGACCAGTGACCGCGAGATCGCGTTCCTCCTGATAGCGCTGAATGGCCCGCCGGGTAGCGCTGTTGTAATCGCCACTGGCGTCGCCGTCGTAAAAACCCTCGGCGGCCAGGCGGCGCTGCACGAGGGCCAGGGTCGCCCGCCGCACTTCGGTACTGGCATCACCGAGCTCCAGCTCCACCATGGGCGAACGCCGCTCCACCCGGTACGGTGTCAAGAGCTCCAGCACCCGGGCGGTGGCGGTCTCCACCGAGGCCTCCGGGTTGGCCTGGCAGATGTTGCGCACCACGCCGATCATGGGCCCCGTCCCGGCGATGGGCGAGACGTCAAAGGTCTCCTCGCCGGTGCGGTTGCGGGCGCTGAGGTAACCATCCATCCAGGTCGCGAACGCCGCCAGCGCCGGCCCCCCGGCTTCCACCGCCTCCGCCAGGCGGCTGCAGGGCTGGGTGCCCGGCCCACGGACCGCGTAGTTGCCCTCGCCGTCGGCGGCCGGGGCGGCCGGCGCCATCAGCGCCAGCGCGACCGCCGCCACGGCCACGGATCCCTTCCATCG
The DNA here is from genome assembly GCF_052060015.1 of Arhodomonas sp. SL1. Classification (NCBI taxonomy): domain Bacteria; kingdom Pseudomonadati; phylum Pseudomonadota; class Gammaproteobacteria; order Chromatiales; family Ectothiorhodospiraceae; genus Arhodomonas; species Arhodomonas sp. SL1. Next base: position 4,244 of record NZ_JBPODZ010000026.1, read on the forward strand.
ATTGCGCAATGTGTCGTCCTCCCTACTGCGCCAACAGCCGGACCAGTGTGGCCGGGTCCGGCAGACCCGTCACGGTCAGCCCCTCCGACTCCTGATAGGCCTCCAGGGCGTTGCGACTGCCGGACCCGTAGATGCCGTCGATCCCGCCGCCGTAGTGGCCGAGGCGCTGCAGCTCCTGCTGCACGGCCGCGAGGGTGGAGCGACGCACCGCCACGCGCCGTTCACCGGCCTCGGCCTGCATCACCTCGGAGGCCTGGCGCACCCGCGCCGGCGCGAGGGTGTTGAGCAATCGGGCGGTGGCGGTCTCCACAGCGACGTCGGGATTGTCCGCGCACACATTGAGCAGGAGCTGGCCCATGGCGTTGTTGTCCAGGATCGGCGAGACGTCGAAGGTCTCCTCCTGACTGCGGTTGAGCCCGGTCATGTAGCCGGCCATCCAGTGCACGAACAGACCCGCGTTGCCCTGCTCGGCCTCGGCGGCCTGGGTGAAGCGCTCACAGCTCTGGCCACCGAGACCGCGGACGGCGTAGTTCCCGTCCGCATCCGCCGCCGAGGCCGCCGGCGCGGTCGCAATGGCCAGCGCCCCCAACAGCGGCCATACCGCTGCCATCATGATCCTTTTCACGCTCACCTCCTTCTGTCTCAGGCGGCCTGGCGGGCAAGGATGCGCTGGGCATTCTCCAGGCTGTGGCGGTGGGCATGGACAAGCCCCATCAGCCCGGAGCGCACCCAACCGGCCAGGGTGGCGTCATCGAGCGCCGCGAGGCGCTCCATGTCCACCATGCGGAAGCCGCTCACCGCCACCTCCGTATTGTCGCCCCGGGTCACCGTGAATTGGCGGGCCACCAGCAGGCCGTGCTCCTCAAGCGGACGCAGCAGGGCCTCGGTCTGCTCGAGCTCGCGCTGGAACTGCAGCAGAAAGCGTTTAGCCCGCGCGACTACGCCCTCCTCGGGCGGCTCGCCGTCGACGAACAGCGCCTCGCCCTCGGCCTCCCGGAGCTGGGGGGCATCGCGGTCGATCATCACCACAAAGCGCCCCTCCTCGCCGGTCTCACCGAGGATGAAGGGATAGCGCCGAAGGTGGGCGGGGACGTAGTCCGCCTGCCACTGCCCGTCCTCACCGATAAACGGCGCCTGCCCTTTCTGCAGGGTCAGCAGCGCCAGGGGCCGCAGGCGCTGGCCCTCGGCGGTGAAGACGATGGGGAACTCCCGGGCGGCCTTGGGGAATTCGGAACCAGCCACGGGAGCACTGGGCACCCCCCGGGCGAAGGAGAAGCCCGAAACGGACTGGTAGCGCAGGCCCGAGTGGCGCTCCGGGTTCAGGGCCTCGAGATTGTCGAACATTCACTCATTCTCCTCGTTGGTGAACAGCAGCCGCACCAGGGTGTCGCCGTCCGGCACGCCGGTGACGGGGAGATCATGCTCCTGCTGATAGCTGCGCAGGGCGTCGCCCGTGGCCTCGTTAAACCGCCCGGTGGCCTCCACGCCCTCATAGCCGCGCTCGGCGAGGACCGCCTGCACCCGCGCCAAGGCCTCCTGGCGGATGTTGATCGTCGCCTCGGCGGTGGAGATGGTTACCGGCTGCGAGGCCGACTGCACCCGGGCGTCGTCGAGTACGCCGACCAACCGGGCCACCGCCGTCTCCACGCGCAACTCCGGGCTACTCCGGCACACCCGTGCCGCCATGTCCAGGAGCTGGGCCGCGGACATCACGGGCACCACGTCGAAGGTGGACTCCAGCAGCCGGTTGTGGGCGCTCATGTAGCCCTCCAGCCAGCCAGCGTAAAGGCGGAGGGCCTCCCGGGACTGTTCCTCCACCGCGGTGAGGAAGGCCTCACAGCCTTGGGCGCCGGGGCCGCGCACGGCGTAGCGGCCCTCGCCATCCGCCGCCACCACGCTGGTGGCCGTCCCCGCCAGAAGCAGGGCAACAGCACCCTGTGCGATCCTTCGGTATCCGTTCATTGCGTTCTCATCCTTCCGACTCCTGCCCGCCCCGATGGTAAAGCAACCACTGCGCAGAAAAAGCCCCCGGAGCGCCGTAGCGCCCGGGGGCCCAATCACCTCACAGCGTGAGTGCTTCAGCGGTTGAGGCGTGTGCTGGCCCGGGAGAGGGCGTTGTTCACGCTCACCGAGTTCCCGCTCACGTTGCCACGGGCCGTCGCGGCGATGGTGTTGCCGCTGTGGCTGACTGTGGTGCTATCCACACCACCGTTGAACGTGGAGCTGACCGAGGCGTTGCTCACGCTCGCGGTGATGGTGTTGCCGCTGTTGCTCTGGCGGTTGGCGATGCCTACAGGGGTCTGGACACGGCCAAGACCACCGACGTTGACGTCCGTCCGCGCCGAGTTGCCGGTGGCATTGGCGGCAATGATGTTACCCCGCAGGGCCACCGCCGAGTCGGAGTGCGATGCGCCCCCCGCCGAAAGCGACACGGACGACCCCGTGATCGTGCTCGTCACATCGGCAACATTGCGCTGGGCGTTGAGGGCGGAGAGCCCAGCCCCGGTCACGCTGGTACCGCTGGTGCCCGTCTGGGCAGTCGCCCCGCCAGGGGACGCCGCGGAGGTGATCCCTTGCGCACTAGTGACGTCAACGGTGTTCGTGGCGTTATTCGCGGTCGCCGTCGCACGGATCTGGTTGTTACCAATATCCACGGCGCTGTCCACCAGGTTCGCCCCGAAGTCCACACGTACCGACGATGCATCCACTGTAGAGCTCAACGCCCCAGCGTTGCGCTGGACGTTCGCCAAGCCTGCGGATGCCGAAACCGCACTCCCATTGAGCCGCAGCTCGTTCAGCGGCACGGTGTTGCCTACCGTGTCGGCCCAAAGGACATTATCGGAGGCGGTGATCGCTCCTTGGTTGGAACCGCCTTCCATGTCCAGCACCACACCGCCACCGCTGACATCCGATGTCATCGTCGCATCATTCGTCTGACGACTCGCCAAGGCATAGTCGCCTTCCGCGACACCATTCGTCGAGCCGGTATCGGTGCTCACATCAGAAGGTGCCGCGCTGCCACCGAGCAGCGTGGCCACATCGCCCACCGCATCGCTATCGAGCCGGTTAACGGCGTAGTTCCCGGTGGACGCGGCGATCCCCTCGTTACCGGACAAGGACACTGCTGAATCGTCCACGTTGTCTGAGCCCCAATTGGTTACATGCCGAACTAGCACGTCCTGTTCCGTCGAGGTGTTCACCGTCACGGGCCCGTCGATCGTCTGCTCATTGGTCAGCGCGCCGCTGGCCTCCACGGACCCCGTACTCGAGCCGGTAACCGTATTGCGGGCCCGATTCAGGGTCGACTCGGCCAATGCGCGGTTGCCATCCAGGCTCGCACTGGCCTGGCTCAACGCACTCGCGGAAAGATGCACTGTGCTATCGGTCTCGGTGGTGACGTTGAGCCCGTCTCCCACCCCGACGAAGGTCTGAATGTTCGACAGGGCAAGCCCCGCCTCGGCACGGGTCGGCGCCGTGGTATCCGCGGTAGCCAAGCTCGCACCACCGCCGGCGGAGACGCCCCCGACGGCATCCACGACCAGGTTATTGAGGGCATTGTTCCCCCTCATACGTGCCTCCGCGACGTTCTCGTTAAGGGACGCGGTGCTGGAGGTGACCCCACCAGCACCCGCGTCGTCGGAGTCCGCGTCGACGGAGAAGGAGGCCGTCGCCGTTGTCGCAACTTCAGTAAAGTCGGTACTCGTCACGCCTTGCAGGTTGCTGAGGGCCGCCGTTGCGTCGACACCCCCGTCCGCTTCAAGCCGCAGGTCATTGCCGGACTCCGCGACATCCTGCCGTGCACCATCGGAGATCACACTGTCACCCACTGAGTTCAGATCCGTCTGGGCACGAACCAGGTTATCCGAGACGGTTACTGTAGAACCCTCCCCACCGAGCGGCGCGAAACCATCTTCGGCGTTACCGCTGAAGCTACCCTCGGCAGTGGCCCCCAGTCCCGGTAGTCCCGGAACCGTTACCGCCTGGTCACTCGCAAGGGCATAACCCCCGCGGGCACCCCCGAGGTCCCAAGCCACCGCATCACTGCCACTGCCCGCCTCGATGGAGGCGGCACGGACCGACAGGTCATTATTGGCTTGGTTGCCCCCCAGCGTTGCCGTCGACTCGTTGCCGGTGACCGACACGTTGCTGCCCTCGACGTCATCAAAGTCGACGTTTACCGTCCCATTCGCGCTGCTGTTGGCCGTCACCTCCGTCATTTCCTGGGCATTGCGCAGAGCGCCATTGGCCGTGACGGAACCCGCGGGGTCATCCACTAGGCCGAGCAGGACCGCATTATCCGCCTCGTTGGCCTGCAAATCGGCGGAGAAGGCGTTATTATTCGCGTTCGCCGTGCTGTTCTCCAGGTTGGTCAGAGAGCCAGCAGCGAGCTCGATCGCGATGGTCCCGGTAGCCTCGGCATTCAGCGAGATACCGGCCCCCACCACCTCCTGTCGGCTCGAGAGGGCGTTCCTCGAGCGCGCGTTGTTGTTACCGAACGCACCGGCGTCGTCAGCTACACCCGCGATGCTACTGCTATCCACCAATAAGGTATTGGACGCTTCGTTCCCCCGGGCATCTGCCCCGAGCCGGTTCCCTGTAGCCGCGAGCTCGCTGTCGACAAAAGCGCTAGTGTTCGGCCCTCCCCGGATATGGAGATCCATGTCCGCCGCTACCGCGGAGACATTGGATTCCATCTCCTGGACATTCGTGAGCGCCTGGGTGCTGGCGACACCCCCTTCGCTGACGAGTACCAAATCGCTGGCCCCGACATTCCCGCCGGCGTCGGCTTGCAAGTCCTGATTCTTGATGCTCGCCGTAACATTGTTCGCGTCCGCCGAGCCATTATCCATGTCGATGGAAACCACGGGATCCGCGATGGCCGCCGTGATCGTCGCTGCACCGCCGGTGAGCTGGGAATTGATCAGTGCGTGGTCGGCATCCGAGGCCTCGTTGTTCGCGTGGGCGGTACCATTCGCCGCCGTGGTCGCGGACACGGCACCGTCCGCCTCCACTCGCAGCAGATTATCGGCATCGTTGCCCTGGGCGGATGCCCCGATCTCCGGATCGTCACCCACAGCGCCGGTAATGCTTAGCACCGTACTCGAATCAGTGGGGAACGCTGTGTTGGTCACACCTATGGAGAGTGTCGGTTCGGTAACACTCGCACTCACGTTATTCGCCACCTGGCCGTTGGCAAGCGCCACCGAAGTGTCAGTCACGTTGCCGCCACCGCCCAAGGCATTCACCGCGGCAATATTCGTCGCGGTATTCGCGCTGGCGTCGGCATCCACGCGGTTTCCGCCCAGGGTGCCGGTGAGGGTATCGCCCCCACTCAACGCGCCGGCGATATCCAGGGTCGCACCGAGGGTATTCTGCGCGGTATTCGCTGCGTCGAGATCCGCATTGACGGCACTGGATTCCTGGGCATTGGCGACAGCCACGCCGCCTTGCGCATCCACACCGGCGGCAGATGCGCTCGCCGAACCGGCAGTGAGATTCGCCGAGGAAACCCCACCATTGCCGTCCACCGTCAATTGGTTGGTGACATCATTGGCCGCTGCCTCGCCGGATATGGTGTTGCCGGAGACCGTTGCCACGGTGTCCCCAGCCAGCGTGGTCGCATCAATCGTGGCGTCCACCAAGCCACCGCCGATCACCTGAGTGCTACCCGCACTTTGCCCGCTGGCAAGGGCCGCTAGCGTGGAATCCGCACCATTGCTCTCGGTGACGCTGCCATCCGAGTCGATGCTCAGGATGTTGAGGCCCTGGTTGCCTTCGGCGGTCAGCCCGATGGTGTTGTCATCCAGGGTAACAGTGAGGTCTTCCGCCACTTCCGCGATCGAGAGATCCACGCCAATGCGCTGGTCGCGGTCCGCGGCATAAACCTTGGCTACTGTGTCTGTTGCGAGCTGACCGCTGACGAGGGTTGCCCCGGCCCCGGCATCCACCGACCCGGCGGCTACGGAAGCGCCGGCTACCACGGTAGCCGCGGTGTCGTCGGGGCTGAACTCCCCTTCGATCTGCAGCTGGTTCGTCACATCGTTCGTCGCAGCAGATGCCTCAACGGCATTACCGCTAACAGTGAAATCCCCCGTAGCCGGGGTGTTAGCATCTGTCGCATCTGCTGCCGTGAGCGCGATCTCCCCGTCCACTTGTCCCCGGACGAACTGATCGTCCACTTCGGCGGCCTGGACGCTCCCCAGGGACACAGTGCCCGAGACGCCAGAGTCGGAGGTCACATCCAACAGGTTGGTGGCGACATTGCCCTCGGCATCCGCGGAGATGAGGCTGTCCTTGACCGAGGCCGTCCCATCGAGCGCCTCGGAGGCATTCCCCTGAATGGAGAGGAACACATCGCCCCGACTAACATCGGCCCGGACATTCCCCGAATTTCCGCCACCGGCACCATCCAGGCGCTGCATGTTAGCCAACGTCGCACCCGCGGCACCACTGAGGCTCTCGGCGGCGAAGTCCGCGCTCATCTCGCCGAGCTGACCCGCGGTCGCCGGAGAATCCGGCGACAGAGCAACGTCACCGCCTTCCAGGTCCATCTGGTTCGTGGCCTCGTTGCCGGTGGCAGACGCAGTAATCTCCGCCTGCTCCACGGAGGCAGTACCGTCCCCGGTCAAGGTGCCATCCTCATCACCTTCACCCACCGTGACACCCACATCAGCCCGGCCATTGAGAGCACGGATGTTGGCCTCGCTGACCTGTGCGCTGCCCAGAGCGGCGCTTGCGCTGTCACCGCCCAGGTCCCCCACGGCATCAAGGCGGAGCAGATTCTCCGTCTCGTTGCCGGTGGTGGATGCTGCTACAGCAACGCGGTCATCATCCGCGCCCCCCAGTGACACGGTTCCACCGTCGACGTTGTCGGCCGTGATCCCGATGGTTCCGTCGAGAATCTGACTCGTTACTTGACTGCCGCTATCCGCCACTTGGGCATTAAGACCGGCGGCGCCTGCGTCCACATCCGCCTGCTCGCCGGCAACATCCAGGGTCACCCCGACCGCACCATTCGGGGCATCGATGCCGCCGCTAGCTGCTATATCCAGCGTAGTGGCACCGAAGCTGCCGATCGTAGATGCCTCAATGCTGCTGCCGGTCAGCGAGAGGCTGCCGTCATCCTCCAACGAAGCGATCGTGGCAGGGTCGTCCCTCTCGGTCAGGACGATTTCGATCGTGGAGTCATTGTTAAATGACCGGACCAAAGTGTCGACATTCGCCTGGACATTCGACACGCCGGAGGAAGCATCAAAGCTTCCACTGACATCGAACGCCATGCGGGTGAGGGCGTCGTTACCGGTCATCCCGGCAGAGGTTGTGCTATCAGCGATGGTAAGCGTGTCGCTGAAGCCGGGTGCGCTGTCATCCACCTCTCCGTCAATGCGGATATCGTTGGCTTGGGACTCGACGGGATTGGGGTCCGCACCACCATCCACATTATTATTGATCTGGGCCGTGCTGACCGTGAAGGCCGCCTCGCCCGTGGTTGTCGCACCGGTATAATCCAGCGTCAGCGAGGCCGGGTCAGTATCACCACTACCGGAGGTATAGCTCCCATTGGGCAGGTCTTCGACGGCGACGTCCGAAACATTAAGCAGTCCCTCTGCCTGAATCAGGGCGTCCGAGATGGACACGACGCCGCTGCTAAGATCGGTAAGGTCCGCGAGCACCTCACTGTTCTCGACGCGCACGTCCACGGTGAGGTCGCTGTTCAGTTGCCCAGTCGCGTAGGCGAGCGCTTCATCCAAACCGTCATTAATGCTGTTTAGAGAGACCGGGTCGTCAACCCCGTCATCGGCGTGGAGGTTCCCCAATCCCCGCGCCTCGATGGTCGTGCCGCTGTCATCGACATCAACGTCGCTGTCTTCCCCACTATCCGTTTCCGTGGTTGAACCACTGCCCTCAACGATCGCCTCCAGCGTATTGTTGGTGTTGTATTGGGCTTCACTATCTTCGAACCCACCAGTGGGATCCGACAGGGTTGTAACGACCCCAATGGGATCCGTAGTGCCCGGGACCGTAATCGTCGTCTCCGCATGCGCGGGTGCTATTGGCCCCCCGGCGACGGAGAGGACGCTGGCGGCGATGACCAGGGCGCCGGCGGCGGAGAGCAGACCCCCGCGGCTCGCGCCCGGCCGGGCGGCCGGGACGGCGTGGTAGGCGATTTGCGGGATCTCCGCCTCGGCGCCGGGGTGACGGATGCCGGTGAGACCGCCATAGCGGCCGGCCGCGGCCAGCGCGATGGTGCTGGAATGGATGTCGTGGTTGAGCTCTCGCATTATTACCCCCTCAGGTAGTGTGCTGTGCCCGACGCGTGGCGATAGCGGCGCCGGCGATGCTTGATTCGGTGAAGATCCCATTGGTCGCGTTAGCGCGAGTGCTGTGCGTTGTTATTGCCCTCATCGCTGGTCCATGACTCCCTCGCCTTCCGTTGACGTTTCTTCTGACGTTGTACGTGCGCTCATGCCCCCGCTTCCTCCGGCGGCATGATGCGGATGACGGCGCGGCGGTTTTCGGCGGCGGCGACGCCGTCTTCGGTCTCCACCGCCGGGCGGGTCTCGCCGTACCACACCAGCAGGATGCGATCATTGGCGACGCCACGCTCGACAAGCCCCTCGCGCACCACCTGCGCGCGCTCGCGCGAGAGCTCGAGGTTGAACGCCTCCCCGCCGGCACGGTCGGTGTGGCCCTCGACCCGCAGGTTCGCCTCCTCGCCGGCGCGCGCGGCCTGCGCCGCCTCATCGAGCGTCGCCTGCGCATCGGCGTTCAACTCGGCACTGCCGCTGTCGAAGTACACCGTGTAGGTCGCCCCCTCGGGCAGCGCCGGCTGCTCGGCGGCCGCCTCACGCTCGGCCGGCTCGGACTCCGCCTCGCGCTCCGCCGGGGTGATCTCGTCGAAGCTCACACACGGGCGCTCGTCGACACCCGCCACCGCCCCCATCAGCTCCAGCACCCCGAGCTCCAGGGTGGTGCGCACGCCAAGCTGCAGCGGCTCCTGGTTCTTCATCCCGGCGTTGAGATCGATCAGCGTGTCGCCGAAGAAGCGGAATACATCGAGGCCCACCTCGAAGCCGGTGATCTGCTTCTGCAGGCTCGTGGTCTTGATCACCTCGAGCGACTGGGTGTCGATGACGCGAAGGTCAGCGGCAACGTTGACCGTGAAGGTGCGCGCCTGCGGCCCCGCCCCGTCGACGGTCAGCTCCGCGCCACCGGATTGGATGTTGTAGTTGAGCTCGGTGATGCCGCCGACGATGTAGTAGTCGGTCTGCATGATCGAGCCGCCGTAGTAGGGCTTCCACGGCACCCGGCGCTGGCCCTCGCCGTTGTCCTGGACGAGATGCGGCTCGCCGTCACCGAGGTAGCGGTTCTCGAGATAGCGCAGCTCCATCTCCGCGATCTGGGTGTCGAAGCGCTCGTGCAGCCGCACCGCATCCCCGAGCTTGCCGAGCGCCGAGATCACCATCAGCGCCCCGCCCTGGGTGATCGGGTTGCCCCCGTCCATCTCGCTGAACTTGCCCGTGTAGTCCTTGACGTTGCCCACCGCCACCCGCGGCGGCGCCTCCTCCTCGCCGTAGGAGCCCTTCAGCCGTCCGTTCATGCAGCGGAAGGCGTTGTACAGCGGCGTGGTGTTCTCGGTCACCGGCGGGCCGTTGACCACCGGCGCCTCCGCCTCATGGCGCTTGAAATAATCGGTCTGCGCGCAGCCCGATACCGCCAGCGCCGTCACGCCCGCCACGCAGGCGCGACGCAGTGCTTTCGCCGGAATATGCACCCCCATGATCAAAGGCCCCCGTCAGCGGTCGTCGGCGCGCCGATAAACCGGCACCCCTCGCTGCCGTCAATCGAGGCGCTCTGCGGACTCTCGGTGTTGGTCTGCGAGGAGTTCAGCGCCACGTCCGTGGTCCCGGAGGTGTCCACCGAGCCGACGTCGCTGGAGATGTTCGGGTCACTGACCATGGCGTTCTGCGGGCTGTTGTCCCCCACCGACTGCTCGGAGTCGATGGTGTGCCCTGCGTTCTGGCTGCCACTCGCCGAACCACCGCTGGTGTTGTCGTCGCCTTGCGAGCCTGTCCACGAGTCATTCCCTGCCTGGGCATTCACCGGCTTGCTCGCGGTGAAGCTGTTGCTGCCGGTGTTCGCCGCCGCGTCCGCGACAATCTCCCCCTCCGGGGTGATGTTCGCGTTGCCCGACTGCCCCGAGGCGTCGTTGCTGCCGGTGTTGCCCACCGCCGAGGCCGAGACGTTGCAGTTGATCTGGTGACCGTCAAAAAAGGTGTTGTAGTTGTTCGTCGTGCTGAACGAGTCGTAGAAACCGCCCTTCTTGCGCTCGATCAGGTCCACGATCCCCGCCTTCGCGTTCTTCTGCGAGGCCGTGTCAAACTGCCACGCCCGGTTCTCCTGAAATCCATTGGCGTGGGCGAAATGGGGCCCCGTCACCAGCAAAACCAACGCGCACAAGCTCGCGCCGTAGACAAAACGCTTCATCCAACCCCCTCAGATGGAGTTCCGTTCTTGGTGTGATCTAGATCATGGTCCAGGGGGGCGCCAACTGCAAAATGTGCACGTCAGCTAGCGTTAGTTGTGCGTTAGTTGGCAGACCGAAGGGATTGTGCGTGGGGTGTGGCCGGTTGCAGGTTTTGGGGGATTCCTGCGCTCGCCCCGTGCGCCGGAACCGTGCCCGACGGACTCGCGGCGAGATGGGATCACTGGCGGGTTTCGCTCTGCCCGACCCGGCCTACGTCCCGGGTTACGTTCCATGGGTGGGGCGGATGGAGGCGGAAGACCGGAATCCGCGGGGAGGGTCGCGGTGCATTGCGCTTCACTCCATGTACCCTACGGCGCCTGCGTCCGCCCTACCCGCGCCCTCCGCCCTACCCGCTATCCCCGGTAGACATGATGGATTGACCTGCCCCGCCTCAACGTTGCGTGGGTTATGTTGAGCGGGGTAAAGACCGGCAACACAG
>NZ_JBPODZ010000027.1:0-15123 GCF_052060015.1 Arhodomonas sp. SL1
ATCGTTCCGACCGCCTCCGGGACCTCCCCCACCAGAGCACCGCCCCGGCAAGAGAGCGCGCATTATAGGCACCTCACCGAGACCGTCAAGCGCGAATCACCGTCCATCCCATTCGCCTGCATGGCAGGCTCCTACCGGGAGTTGGCGGGTTATGACCTACACGCGGTAGTAGGCCCGGTACCACTCGACGAAGCGGCGGACGCCCTCTTCTACGCTGGTAGAGGGCCGGTAACCGACGGCCTCGGCGAGGAGGCCGGAGTCCGCATAGGTGTCGGGGACGTCGCCGGGCTGCATGGGCAGCATCCGCTTCTCGGCCTTGCGCCCCAAGCACTCCTCGAGGACCTCGATGTAGCGGGTCAGCTGCACCGGCTGATTATTGCCGATGTTGTAGATGCGGTACGGGGCATCACTGGTGGCCGGGTCCGGAGCATCACTATCCCACTCGGGGTTGGCGGCGGCGACGTGGTCACAGGCTCGGACCACTCCTTCGGCGATGTCGTCCACATACGTGAAGTCCCGCTGGTGATGACCGTGGTTGTAGACGTCGATGGGCTCGCCGGCGAGGATCGCCCGGGTGAACTTGAACAGCGCCATGTCCGGCCGCCCCCAAGGCCCGTAGACGGTGAAGAACCGGAGTCCCGTGGTGGGCAGCCGGTAGAGGTGGCTGTAACTGTGGGCCATCAGCTCGTTGGCCTTCTTGGTGGCCGCGTAGATGGCCAACGGGTGGTCAACGCTGTCGTGCTCAGAGAAGGGCATCCGCGTGTGCGAGCCATAGACCGAGCTGGTGGAGGCATACACCAGGTGCTCCACCTCATGGTGGCGGCAGCCCTCAAGGATGTTCATGAAGCCGACGACGTTGGCGTCCACGTAGGCATGAGGGTCCTCCAGCGAATAGCGCACCCCCGCCTGCGCGGCCAGGTGGATCACTCGGTCGAAGCCCTCGCGGAACAGCGCGGCCATCCCGTCCCGGTCCGCTACGTCGATGCGTACGAAGCGGAAGTTCGGGGCCCCCTCCAGCCTGCCCAGTCGGGCCTGCTTGAGGCTGACGTCGTAGTAGTCATTGAGATTGTCCAGCCCGACCACCTGAGCGCCGCGCTCGAGCAGCCGCGCGGCCACGTGATAGCCGATGAACCCGGCCGCGCCGGTTACGAGTACTTTCATGAGTCCTTCAATCCGTTTCCGGGTAGCCAGCGTATTGATGGGTGGCCAGCCGCCTGTCCAGCGTACGGGTCAGCGCGCAGCCTGCTGCGTGATTGGAATAGGCGATAACGTAGTCGGCGAAGTCGGCCGCGCCATCGCGATAGGCCGCGAGCGCCTGATGGACGACCTCCTCCGCTTCGACCGCCAGCTCCGCACTCGGCAGGAGCTCCTCGAGCACCCGAACCACCACCGCCTTGTCGTAGCGGTAGGCGCCGCGGAGCACCCACACGAGCTCGCAAAGCACCACGAGCGCGATGCGCCCCGGCCGCTCGCGGCTGCACTCGCCTTCGATCACTTCGGTGGCCAAGGCGGCCTGCTGCGGGTCGTCCTGGGTGAGGTAGCGGGCGAGAATCTTCGTATCCAGACCGATCATGCATCGCGGGCGCCGGTGCGGATCGCCTCCTCCATCGCCTCCAGGGATACCGGCTCCGGGGGCTTGGGCAACATGCCCCGCAGGCGAGACACGCTGGCATGCTTGACGACCATTCGCACCGTGCCGTCATCCTCGATCACAAACTCGATCCGGTCGCCGGCGGAGAGGTGAAGCCGCTCCCGCAGCGCTTTTGGCAGCGTGACCTGCCCCTTGCTGGTCAATGTCGTATGCACCGCCTTATCCTCGGCTCACTATTCCTTACCAAGCGTAAGGACCATTCCATGACCTTGCAAGCGCCCCTGGTGCCCCCTCTCGCAGCCCTTACAACCGACCGTCGACGTCGTCGCGGGGCAGCATGCCCTTGATGTCGTAGAGCACACCGCCAGGCCTGAGCAGGGCCCGCAGGCCCTCGGTGCCGAGCTCGCGAAAGCGGTCATGGGCCACGGCAAGGATCACCGCGTCGTAGCCCCCGTTCTGCGGCGCCTCTGTCAACTCGATGCCGTATTCCGCGGCCGCCTCCTCCGCCAACACCTCCGGATCGTGGACGGAGACGCGCGCGTGGTAGTCGTCCAGCTCGGCGACGATATCCACCACCCGGGTGTTGCGCAGGTCCGGACAGTTCTCCTTGAAGGCCAACCCCAACACTAGGATCTCCGCATCCACCACCGGCCGCTTGCGCTTGGTCAGCAGCTTGACCACCTGGGCCGCCACGTAGCCGCCCATGCCGTCGTTGATGCGTCGTCCCGCCAGGATCATCTCCGGATGGTGGCCCGCCTGCTGGGCCTTGTAGGTCAGGTAGTAGGGATCCACGCCGATACAGTGCCCACCGACCAGGCCCGGCCGGAAGGGCAGGAAATTCCACTTGGTCCCCGCCGCCGCCAGCACCTCTTGGGTATCGATGCCGAGGCGCTCGAAGAGTATGGCGAGCTCATTGACCAGGGCGATGTTCACGTCCCGCTGGGTGTTCTCGATGACCTTAGCCGCCTCGGCGACCCGGATGCTGCTGGCCTGGTGGGTCCCGGCGGTGATGACCCGGCGGTAGAGGGCATCGACGAATTCCGCGATCTCCGGCGTGGAGCCCGAGGTTACCTTGACGATATCCGTGACCCGGTGGGCGCGGTCGCCGGGATTGATGCGTTCGGGGCTGTAACCGGCGAAGAAGTCCCGGTTGAAGGTGAGCCCTGAGGTGGCCTCCACGATAGGGATACAGACCTCCTCCGTCGCCCCCGGATAGACCGTGGACTCGTAGATCACCACATCCCCCGGCCCGATGACCTGCCCGACGGTCTCGCTGGCCCGGCGCAGCGGCGTGAGATCGGGCTGGCGGCCGCTATCGATGGGCGTGGGCACGGTGACCACGTAGACGTTGCACTCGCGCAGGGCCGCGAGCTCGTCGGTGATGGTCAGCCCCTCGGCCGCCGCGAGCTCCTCCGGCGACACCTCCTGGGTATCGTCATGGCCGGCGCGCAGCCCCTCGATTCGGGAGCGCTTTACATCGAAGCCCACCACCGGATAGTGACGGGCAAAGGCCACCGCCAGCGGCAGGCCCACATAGCCGAGACCTAGAACGGCCACGCGCGGCGTATCATTGGTATTATCCATGGTTTCCCTTCCTCAGCAGCGACCGTAGCGGTCCTCTACCCGGACGATGTCATCCTCACCGAGATAGCTCCCCGTCTGCACTTCCACTACTTCCAAGGGGATCACCCCCGGATTTTCCAGGCAGTGGGTAACCCCCAACGGAATGTAGGTGGACTGGTCCTCCTTCAGGAGGAAGGTCTCCTCGCCGCGGGTGACCCGGGCAGTGCCCTTGACCACCACCCAGTGCTCGGCCCGGTGGTGATGCATCTGCACCGACAGCCTGGCCCCCGGCTTGACGGTTATGCGTTTGACCTGGAAACGCTCGGCGCTTGCGACCCCCTCGTAGGCCCCCCAGGGGCGATTGACCCGCCGATGAATAGTCGCCTCGTCGCGGCCATGGGCCTCGAGCCGTGAGACGATACGCTTGACATCCTGGACCCGATCCCGCGCCGCCACCAGGATCGCGTCGGCGGTCTCCACGATCACTTGATCCCGAACCCCCACCGCCGCGATCAGCCGGCCCTCGGAGTGGATGTAGGAATCAAAGGTATCCTCGGCGAGGACGTCGCCGACGAGGACGTTGCCCGTCTCGCCACAGCGCTCGCCCACCTCGTGGAGGCTGCCCCAACTACCGAGGTCACTCCAGCCGCATTCGAGGGGCACGACTGCGGCCGCAGTGGTGCGCTCCATCACCGCGTAGTCGATGCTCTCGGCGGGGCAACCGCCGAAGGCGCCCTCCTCCAGTCGGACGAAATCCAGGTCCTGCTGGCGCTCGGCCCAAGCGCGCTCCACCGCCTCCAGGATATCCGGCCGATAGGCCGCCAGCTCTTCGAGATAGCGCTGTGCCCCGAACAGAAAGATCCCGCTGTTCCAGTGATACCCCCCATCCGCCAGATAGGCGGCGGCCGTCGCCGCGTCCGGCTTCTCCACGAAGGCCTCCACCACCTGCACGCCGTCGGCCAGGGGGGTTCCGCTGCGGATATAGCCGTAGCCGGTCTCAGGGCAGTCGGGGATGATACCGAAGGTAACGAGCTGACCGTCACGGGCGTGCGGCAACCCGCGGGCCACCGCGGCATGGAACGCCTCTACATCGCGCACCAGATGATCCGAGGGGGCGACCAGCAGCACCGCCTCGGGGTCGGCTTCCAACGCGGCCATGGCAGCAGCCGCCACCGCCGGTGCCGTATTCCGTGCCGCCGGTTCCAGCACGGTGGCCCCAACCTCCACACCCGTTTCCTGAAGCTGCTCCGCAACCAGGAAGCGGTGATGGCTGTTGGCTACGGCCACCAAGGGGCCAGCGTCTGCCAGGGCGGCGATGCGCAGGGCCGACTCCTGGAGCAGGCTGCGCTCGCCGGCAAGAGGCAGGAACTGCTTGGGGTAATGGCTGCGGGACAGCGGCCATAGGCGCGTACCGGAGCCGCCGCAGAGGAGCACTGGTGTCAGCATTAGGAAGTCCCTTCTTGGTTCTGTGGAAGTACGCCACCGCCATACTGCTGCGACAGCCACTCCCGGTAGCTGCCATCCATCACCGCCGTCCACCAGGGGCCGTTGGCCAGGTACCAGCCCACGGTATCCGCCAGGCCGCTGGTGAGGTCATGCGACGGACTCCAGCCGAGCTCGCCGGTGATGCGCCCCGGATCGATGGCGTAGCGGCGGTCGTGGCCGGGACGGTCGGTGACGTGCTCGATGAGCGACTCCGCCGGCGCACCGCGGGCCTGGGGGGCATCCGGGAAGCGTCGGGCCAGTTCCGGCTCGGCGGCGAAGCGCTCGTCCAGGAGGGCACAGAGACGGCGCACGAGCTCTATATTGGTGAGCTCACCGAAGCCGCCGATATTGTAGGTCTCCCCCATCCGCCCATCGCGCAGCACCGCCTCGATCCCCCGGCAGTGGTCGGCGACGTGCAGCCAGTCGCGCACCTGCGTGCCGTCGCCGTAGACCGGCAACCGCCGGCCGTGGAGGATGTTGAGGATCACCAGCGGGATGAGCTTCTCCGGGAACTGATAGGGCCCGTAGTTGTTGGAGCAGTTGCTGGTGGTCACCTGCAAGCCGTAGGTGTGGTGCCAGGCCCGCACCAGATGGTCCGAGGCGGCCTTGCTCGCCGCATAGGGGGAGTTGGGCGCATAGGGCGTGGTTTCGTGGAACGGCGGGTCCTCCGGGCCAAGGCTGCCATAGACCTCGTCGGTGGAGATATGGTGGAAGCGGTGCTCCCGGCCACTGCCGGCCAGCCACACCCGCCGCGCGGCCTCCAACAGCACCTGGGTGCCGACCACGTTGGTCTGCACGAAGGCCGCGGGCCCGTGGATGGAGCGGTCCACGTGGGACTCCGCCGCGAAGTGGACGATGGTGTCGATGCCTTCTTCGCGCAGCAGCCGCTCCACCAGCGCGCCGTCGGTGATGTCGCCGTGGACGAAGCGGAAACCGGCCTGCCCATCGAGGGCGGCGAGATTGGCCGCGTTGCCGGCATAGGTGAGCGCATCCAGGGCGATGAGGCGATCCCCCGGATGTGCCCCCCGCCAGTGGTGGCAGAAGTTACTGCCGATAAACCCCGCCGCGCCGGTCACCAATAGCGTCATGATCCTGTCATCCCCGTTCCCACTCGTGGGTTCCTAGGGTGGACGCAGTCCACCTTCTCCCCGTGGCGGACTGCGCTACGCTCCGTCCGCCCTACCTCGACGAGCTCGGCTCGTAGGGTGGACGGAGTCCACCTTCTCCCTGGCGGACTGCGCTGCGCTCCGTCCGCCCTACCTCGACTACGTCTGTCCGCGCTGGGCGTTCATGGCGGGATGTTCGTCCAGCATCCGCCCGAGCTGTGTGCGCCAGTGGCTGCCGGTGATCCCGAGCGCCCGGCGCAGGGAGGTCTTGTCCAGGACCCCCTGGGGCGGGCGCCGCGCGGGTGTGGGCCAGGCGGAACCGGGGATGGGGTCGATGACCACATCCGCCGGCACCAGGCCGCGGGCCGCGCCCTCGTCGCGGATCGCGCAGGCGAAGTCGTACCACGACGCCACGCCGGCATCCGTCCAGTGGTGGGTGCCGCTGACACCAGCGGTCACCGCCTGCCAGATCACCTCCGCGAGGCCGCCCGCCCAGGTGGGGGTGCCGATCTGGTCCTCCACCACGGTGAGCCGGTCGCGCTCGTTCATCAGCCGCAGCATGGTGGCGGCGAAATTGCGGCCGTGGGCGGCGTAGACCCAGGCGGTGCGGACGATCAGCGCCCGCTCGCCGAGGGCCTCGCGGACCCGCGCCTCGCCGGCGGCCTTGCTCGCCCCGTACTCCCCCACCGGTGAGACCGGCTGCTCCGGGCGCCAGGCACGGCCGAGCTCACCGCAGAAGACGAAGTCGGTGGAGACATGCACCAGCCGCGCGCCGACATCGCGCGCGGCCTCCGCCAGCCATTGTGGGCCGTCGGCGTTCACCCGCCAGGCGGCCTCGCGCTCGGTTTCGGCGTCGTCGACCCGGGTATATGCGGCGGCGTTGACGATCACCGCCGGGCGGGATTCCGTAACCGCGGCGGCCACCGCGGCCCGGTCACCCACGTCCAGCTCGCCGGAGCGCCGGGCGTCCACGCGTACCCCGGCGGGTTGCCGACGCACCAGCTCCTGCCCCAGCTGGCCGCCCGCGCCCGTGACGAGGACCCTCACGGGTAGACCTCCGCCCACTCCAGGGTCGTGCCGAGTTGATCCTTGTCCGAGAGCAGCGGGGCCTCGCCGCCCGGCAGGGGCCACTCCACGCCCACCGCCGGATCGTCCCAGCGAAGTGTGCGCTCGTGCTCCGGGGCGTAGTAGTCCGTGCACTTGTAGAGCAGGTCAGCGATCTCGCTCACCACTAGGAACCCGTGGGCGAAACCCGGCGGCACCCAGAGCATGCGATAGTTGTCCTCGGAGAGGGTGGCGCCCACCCAGCGGCCGAAGTACGGCGAGCTGCGGCGCAGGTCCACCGCCACGTCGAAGATCTCGCCGCGGGCGACGCGCACCAGCTTCCCCTGGGGCTGGTGGATTTGATAGTGCAGTCCACGGAGCACCCCCCGGGCGGAGCGGCTGTGGTTGTCCTGGACGAAGCGGTCGGGCACGCCCGCCGCGGCATAGCGCTCGGCCTGCCAGGTCTCCATGAAGAACCCGCGATGGTCGCCGAACACCCGAGGGCGGATACACAAGACGTCCGGTATCGCCAGTGCCTCGATCTCCATTGGCCGTAACTCCCTTTCCCTTAGGATTGCGCCGCGACACCGACAGGGGTTGCGGCATCCCAGTCGGCCAGAACCCGGCTGACCAAATCCAGGCCCTGACGCAAATTGTTGCGGCGCAGCGCCTGTTCGAGCAACGTCAGCCGTGCCACCAACCTCAACTCCGCCACAGTGACCTCGGCCTGGCTTGAAGCGCCCACCGGCGCTCGCGCCACCAACCGGCTCAACGCGTCGCGGGACAGCCGCAGCAATAGCGGCTCACAACCCACGGTATCGATGGACCATCGCTGCCAGCTCAGACACGCCGCTGCCCCCCCGGACCCCTCGACCCAGTGCCCGGGCACCGTCGCAGCGGGGTTATGGATCACCACGGGCAGTGAATGCACATGGGCCGACAGCACTGGCCACATCCCATGGAAGCGCTCGAGCACCGTCCGCTCCTCGGTCCCCTCCGCCGCAATGTCCAGGGATGCGAAGCCCAGGGTACCAAGGCGATCCACGAGCAATGGGTGACTTCGCTGATAGCGCTGGACCAGCTCCGGGTCCGGCGGCAACGACCAGAGCTCGAGGATGCGCTCGAACACCGCGATGCGCCAAGATTCCGGCTCCCAGGGTTGCTCCGGCACCCCTTCGAAGACCAATAACCGGCCCCCGTCCACGAAGACGTCCCCCACCCACTTTGGCGCGGCAGGCACACCCTGGGGATGGGCAGCAAAGAGCTCCACCTCATGGGCCGCGCGCACGGCGTGACGCCGGTCATAATACTTAACGAACCAACGCCCATTGGCGGCGTCCACATCAAAATACGCCAGCCCGGGCATGCCGCTATCGCGCCAACGGGAGTGGATCCGCGGCGCACTGAGCTGCCCATCCGTGACCTGGACCAACGCCTCGCCGAGCCAACCATCGCGAAACGCCGGCGACAGGCTCCGTACAAACGCTGCCCCATGCGCTCGCGCCGGACCCGGCACATGCTGCACCCGGGGAAAGAACAGCGTCATCAACCGCTGTCGATTGCGGGCCAGATAGATGATGTCCTGAATCCCCGACACGCCCCGCTGTAACAGCTGACGGGTCAGGATGATGGTGACGATAGCCACCACCGGGCTCAGCCTGGCGTTATTCAGGAATTGCCCGAGCAGGGCCGCAAAGACGAGCAGGAAGTTCAGGGAGGAAAGCACCCCGGTGCCGACCGCGGGGTTGGCGGCGACCGAAGCACAGAGGCGGCGCGCTAAGGCGCCGCGGCCGGCAAACACCATGCCCAGTCCGAAATACTGGACCACCACCAGAGCAATGAGCACCCCGAAGGCGAGGGGATTGAGATACCCCCCCGCAAGGACACCCAGCACGATCAGGGCTGCCGAGCCCGCCACTTGCACGAAGCGGCGATAACCTTGCAGGGCGAGCTCATCCTGATTGTCGAAGACATGGAGCTTGCCGGTATGATCGATCATGCGCCGTGCGCCGCGGCGCAGCCACCGCCCGATCAACGCATTACAGAGCTGGTAGGCGCCATAGCTGGCGATAGCCCCACCGGCGAGCAGCAGCACGAAGCGATCCTTGTCCTCGGCGGAGACGAAGGCCGCGAAATACCAAGGCACGCCGTCCGCCGCCACCAACAGGATCACCTTCAGGGGGAGCAGAAACGCCGCGAGCAACAACAATTGCGCGCCCATAAACGCGGCAATGGCCGCCAGCACCGGCCCGGGGGTGAGTCGCAGTAACCGCCGCCCCAGGGTGCCCAGCCAGCGTAGCTGCCGGCCAGTCGCGGCAAACAGCCCTTCGTCTACTGCATCAGGCGCTGTACTCACCGGATTCCTCCCCGACGCCCTGCCCTTTCAGGCGCGCCGCGAGCTTATCGCGCTTGCGCCGGATCAGCCCCCCGTGGGGGCGGATCATGCCCGCGAGCTCCAGCAAGCCGTGCGCCTTTACGGGATCCCGTTGCTGCAGCAGGTCTGCGGAATCCCGCAAGAGATCGGCGTACGGGTCATAGTCCTGCAGACCACCACTGTAAGTGCCCGAGGAGGCCAGTATGGCGGCGACACCCTTCAGGCCCTGCTCCTGGGCCTCACTGAGCATGCGCCCATCCCCTTCCGGGTAGGTATCCGGGAAGAGGCGTTCCGCATCCGGACACCAGCGCTGGCGCACCGCCTCGTTGATGCCATCGAAACGCCGTTGGAGTGCGCGGGCGCGTTCCGGGGGCAGCTGCTCCCCCTTGCCGGCAAAGGCGCGGGCGATGCGTGTCCGTACTTTCTGGACATTACTCGCCGCAGCCGCGCCCGCAGCAGGGTCGACATTACGGTTGAGCTCCCGCAACAGCACCTGGCCGACGTGATTGACCGACTCGTTGATATCGCTGGGCGGCACCGCCAGCGCATCCGGACCGAGCCCGAGGCACGTCAGGAAATCATCGACCACGCTACCGCGCGCCAAGGCCTCACGGTCAAAGCGCCGCACCTCCATGGCCGCAGGCCCGAACACCGCCGCCCAGTTCTCCAGCATGCGGGCATAGTCACAATAATACCGCGAGGTACGAAGCATACGCCGGATATAGGCCTCGAAACCCAACTGTCCGCCGCCCTTGAGCACCGTCGAGTAATGGGAGGTCACCATGTCCACCTGGCGGCGCAAGTAACACACCACCCGGAACGCATCGACGTACGGCGCCAACCACTCCCGCAGGCGTTCCACGGAGGCCGTCGCGCTCAATCGCGAGTGGAAGTGCTCGCTGGAGATCACCACGGTGTGGATGCCACGCGGCGGCGCCGAGAGGGCATCGGTATAGTGCGCGCATACCGCATCGCGGTAGGCGCTACGCGCCTGCCGACCACGAATCCCGCTGCGATTCAGATACTCATCCGGCGCCTCCAGGTCCAGCGCGGCCGCCGCTAGGTCCCGCGCATTGGCAAGCCCGTCGCCGGCGAGATACAGCACACCCTGCTCACGCAACGCCTTGCGATTGTCCAGCAGCGCCTTCTGCAGGGTGGTCGTGCCGGTCTTCTCCGTACCGATATGCAGTACTGCCTTCATTGGCTCCCCTGGACGAGCGATAGCAGATAATCCCCGTAGCCGCTGTTCCGCAGCGGCTCCGCCAGTCGGCACAGGGCCTCGTCATCGATGAAGCCCATGCGATAGGCGATCTCCTCCGGGCAGGCGACTTTCAACCCCTGGCGCTGCTCCACCACCCGAACGAAATCCGCCGCATCGAGCAGCGCATCATGGGTGCCGGTATCCAGCCAGGCCGTGCCACGGCTGAGCAGCTCCACGGACAACCGTCCGGCGGCGAGATAGGCACGGTTGACATCGGTGATCTCCAGCTCCCCGCGCGCGGAGGGGCACACAGAACGGGCGATGGCCGCGGCGTCACCATCATAGAAGTACAGCCCGGTCACGGCATAGCGCGAGGGGGGATCTCGGGGCTTCTCGACAATATCCATCGGCGCCCCCGTCTCGTCAAAGGCCAGCACCCCATAGCGCTGGGGATCGCGGACATAGTAGCCGAACACCGTCGCCCCGCTGGCGCCGGCGGCCACTGCCTGTAATTTCTGCGAGAGCCCGTCCGCGTAGAAGATGTTATCCCCGAGGATCAACGCCACCGGCGCACCCGCCGCGAACGTCTCACCAATGATCAGCGCCTGCGCCAGCCCCTCCGGAGCGGGCTGCACCGCATACTCCAACCGGATCCCCCAACCGCTACCATCCCCGAGCAGCCGGCGGAAGGCTTCCTGATCCCCCGGTGTGGTGATGATCAGGATCTCCCGGATACCAGCGAGCATCAGGGTCGAAAGGGGATAGTAAATCATCGGTTTGTCGTAGACCGGCATCAGCTGCTTGCTCACCGCCACGGTGAGGGGATGCAGCCGCGTCCCCGCGCCGCCGGCGAGGATGATGCCCCGGCGTGTCCGTTCCATTCCCGCCCCCGACGTGAGGAAACTTACAGTGTAGCAATAGCACCGGCGGGAGCGGGACGGGATCCACACGTCGCCTACTCGGCACCACTCGTCTTCAATGCTTCACACAGCCATTCCCGACGCCTGTTATAAACCGTGTCGGGGTGCTATCCGTATGTGATGCAACAATGGACGTTACTATGCACCACGAGCGGCGGGGACACTCCCTCGAGAAGGTCCTTCAAGCGCTTCCGGACATCTCGTTCGTCATCGCGGCCAGCGGCCAGTACCTCGAGGTGCTCGGCGGCTGCCACGACGAGCTCTACCGGGACGCGCATCTGCTAGTGGGGCGGCACCTGAACGAGGTGCTGCCGGCCCGTCTGGCCGTTCGCTTTTCCGCCGTGATCGACGAGACCCTGGAGTCCCGGTGCGTGCAGAGCCTCGAATACACCCTCTCCCGGGGCGAGGTCCGGGTCCCCGGCAGTAACCCTCCGGGGAGCGAGCATCCACCGCAGTGGTTCGAGGCGCGTGTGCTGCCATTCCTAGACTATGGCACCGACGAGCCCGCGGTGCTCTGGCTGGCTTTCAATATCACCGAACGCAAAAGACAAGAGGAGGAGTTGCGCCGGCTCGCCGCCACCGACCCCCTCACCGGCCTCAGCAACCGGAGACGGGCTATAGCCCAGCTCGAGCGGCTCTACCAACGGGCGTTGAACTCGGCTCGCCCCCTCTCGCTGGTATTACTGGACGTCGATCACTTCAAGCGCATCAATGACGGGTACGGCCATGCCGCCGGCGACCACATCCTGCAATGGGTCGCCAACCAGCTGGAATGCGCCACCCGGCCCGGCGACCTGCTCGCTCGCCTTGGCGGGGATGAATTCCTCGTCGCCCTGCCGGACACGGGCATAGGTGAAGCAGCCGCCATCAGCAGCCGTCTGCTCGACGAGGCGCACAGTCGCCCGCCGGCCCCCCAGGGGCAACCCATCGCCGTCAGCCTGAGCGCCGGGGCGGCCACGCTGGAACCCCACGACCCGGACATATCCGCCCTCATGCAACGGGCCGATACCGCCTTATACCGCGCCAAGGGTGATGGCCGTGGGTGTTATCGACACCAGGGTTGTGTTCATCGGCTGGATGTCGGCGCCGCACGCTAGTCACCTTCGGTCCACCGTGCCCTTTACATGGCCAGCGCACCCTCGGCGGGCTGATCCGCCCCGTCGACACCGACGAGCGCGAGGTCTGAGGCACCCGTGTCCAGATTCAGCTTCGCCTGAGCCGATTCGCGGGCCGGCGTTATCGGTGTGCTGAGATCCTGGTACAGCTGTGAGCGCTGTATCTCGTCGCTGAGCTCCGCTGCCGCCTCGCTGACCGGCATGGCGTCCTCGATGAGCCCCTCGATAGCCTCGGGGCTGGATACATCGGAATCCGCCGTTACCCGATCGATCAACGCCCTGCTGCCATCCACCGTGCCCGGCCCCTGCGTGGCGAAGTATTCGCCCACGGTAACCTTGTTGGTAAGGAGATCCTTGTCCGGCTTGCCAGGGGGCTGACTCCGCACCGCCTCGAGCATGGCGTTCACCAAGCGCCCCGGCTCGCCATGGGACTCCAGCTTGCCCGTCCAGAAATCCAGCCCCGAGGCATTCTCATCGGGTTCGCGCCCCAGGGTATTCCGGTAGAACTCGCGCACAACCTCCCGGGCCTCCAGATCGGCAGGGAAAACCGTGCGCGCGGCATCGGAGGCATACATCGCGCTGGCAAGGTCGATCTCCCCGCCCATGGGCCCATCCACCAGCTTGCCGGTCCAGAACGTCAAGCCCTCGGCATCGGGCGCCCGGTCGAACATCGCCACGTAATACTCGGTCACCAGGGTGCGGGTCTCACGGACCTCTTCCGGGAGCACCTCCACGGTGACCTCCGCCTCGGATACCGACCCATCCGCCCCCGTAACCGTGTAAGAGAAGACGTCGACGCCGGTGAACCCGGGCGCCGGCACATAGCGCACATCCCCCGAGGCGTTCAAAGTCGCGGTGCCATGGGCCGGGTCGGTGAGCACCATGTCCTGCTTCTGCGAAAACCCCACGCCGGAATCATTCACCGCCACGTCGATGGTCGTCGGCGTTGCCGGGGTGGTCTCGACCCAGTCATCCCGCGTCTCCAAGGCCGGATCCACGGTCAGGGAGACACTTCGCGGCGTACTCGTGTTGCCGGCGGCATCGCTCGCCACCACTTCCACGCTGAAGCCATTGCCGCCGCGGTCATAATCGTTCAGCGGACTGCTGGCGCCGGCATCGGTAAGGGTCAAGGTGCCATCATCCTCGATGCGGACCCACGGCGCCGCTGAGCCGCCGGTAATGGCAAACGAATCGATACTGCCGCTATCGTCATAGGCGGAAACGGTGCCGAGAACCGCCCCCACCGGAGCATCCTCCGCTAAGGAGAAGCGCTGCCCCGGCGACACCATCGGCGCTTCGGTATCCGGCCGCGGCACCGGCACGATCTCCAGGCTGTAGGGCACCGGCGCGACGATCTCATTACCGAAGCCCGCGTCATAATCCAACGAGACCGCGAAGTAATGGGGGCCGCTTTCGTCGGGGGTGAAAAGCTGCGAATACACCGTGCCGTCGCTGAAAGCATCAATCTGATTGATGATCAAATCCGGGAAGCGATCATCGCGCTGATGCACCCACACGATCTGATTGCCCTCGAGCAGCGAGGGGTATTCCGTATCGAGCTCCAATCGATACCGACGGCCGGCCTCCAGATCGGCCACGAAGGTGTCATGATCCTCGCCCCAGCGCCCGTCACCATCGACGTGGACGAAGGCATCGTGGCGCGTGTCCACCTCCAACGGTTGCACGGTGGCATCCGGCAGGGTAAGCACCGAATCGATATCATCATAGGAAGTGGAGAAACCGGAGGTATCCCGATCGGGGCGCTCTTCGATCCATTCAGCCATTGCGATGCCCTCCCTGGGTGAGACGCCTATCGGCCAGGCTAACCGATAGGCATGCCGGATGCGATACGCTAGCCAAGACGCAATGGGGGAGGGCTAGCCTCCCCCATTGACAGCCGCGGCCACGCATACCGCCACAGCTGCGATCCGCTAGCCGTTACAAGGCGTTGCCGTTGATCCGGCCGGAGACCAGCTCCGCCAACACCCCCTCATCCTCCACCCGGACATTGATGCCGCTATCCACCGCAATCCACTGCAGGCTCTCGTTGGTGGTCGTTTGGCCGAAACTCGTCACCTGGTCCTCGAAACGGAACTTGCAGGCCTCGAACGCCCCCGCAGGCACCTGGACCGTCTCCCGGCCGAGGTAAGTCACGGTACGCTCGTGCTCTGAGCGGGTCTCCTGGGGCGTCCCGACACCGAGATCCGACGAGCTGGTGACGGTATATTCCTCCGTGTACCGCTCGCCCGGGGCGAGATTGAAGCGCAAGGTGCTCGGCGGTTCATTGACGATGGTGTTGATCACCGACACGCCCCCGGACATGAACGTGGACTTCGTACCCACGGTTCGGAACGTCGACCGACCCTGTTCCACCTGCTCATAGGAAAGCACATCGCCGCTACCCGTCATCCCGCTCGCGGTATCGGTGCCCTGGACCCGCTGGTCCACCTCAATGGCCGTGCGGCCATTGAATGTGGTCGGGCCGTTGACGATCTGCTGGATGGTGAAGGTGATCGACTCCCCGGTCTCCCGCTCCGTGCCGGAGAATTCCTGGAAGATCTGCGTGCCCGTCGCGAGGAGCGCCGGGTTGAAACAAGCCGTGGCGCTGCCCCCGCCGACCACCGAGCCGTCATCCCCATCGTCGGAGTCATCGCCGGCGTCGAGGGCACCGGCCGCCCTCAGCAACCCTTCCACGGCGTTGTCGGAGCTCACGTCGCTGTTCGC
>NZ_JBPODZ010000028.1:0-11748 GCF_052060015.1 Arhodomonas sp. SL1
GCGTGCTGCAGATACAGCAATCCGGCAATGAGCCGTGGCGGCGCGGCGGGCCGACCCGTCGGGGAGGCAAAGAGCTCGCTCCACTCGCGCTCGAACACCGACCAGTCGATGCGATCAGCCAGCTTCACCAGCGGGTGACGCGGATCGATCAGGTTCGCCAGCTCACTGCGGAAGAGATCGTCCTGTGGCGCGTGCCGCTCGTCCCGAGGCCCCATCCAACACCGTCCGTTATTGCAGGGAAACTGCGCTGAGGATACCAAAAACCGGCAATTTCAGAATGCCGGGAAATGACCCAACCTACGCCATATCAGTGGGTTGTGAGTTTTTCAGGGCCGACTAGAGAGTAGCCAGTGGTCCTCCCGGCTGTAATAGTTGTTCCGTCCGAATGCGACCGCGGCCAAAAAAGTAAAAACTATTCCTTAAGAAAAGGAAACAACCGCAATAACGGCGTCTCTATAACGAATCTGGACTTTACTATCAGCAGCGATAACAAAGAAGGCTTTCGGTCCATAACACGTTCCTCAAAAGGTAAAAACGTCGCTAGCGTTACCCAAAACGCGCTTCTTATTATCCCGCTAAATAAAGTAAACGACGCCATAAAAGGGCGGCACCTCATTCGAATAAGAATCCGTCCCAGGCGGATGTCGTTTCTCGCTGCACTGTATTTAGAATGTGCCTCGAAATCGATAATGTGTACTCGTGGGGGCGTCGTTTCCGTTACAAGGATGTTTCGAGGGTGGAGGTCAATGACGTTGAATACTGGTTCGTTATTTATGTGCGGAAAAGAAGAATCGTGGACGTCCACGATTCGATTGCGCAATTGACGCCGCGCCTCGATGAGCATCGACGCAACTGTGTCCCGGCTTTTTCGGGGTGTGCTTTTTCTTAGCCAATCCGTAATGCTGCTTCCTGGGATGAAGGGAAAAACTAATGCGCCGTCAGGCATACGTGCAAGAGGTTGAACGGTAAACTTGCCAGAGGCTTGGGTGCCGATAGAATACTCGACTCTATCGACATGCTTGAATAGAGGGCGGCGTTTTGTAACATAGCGCTTTCCGTCCGCCGCCGTTACGAACTTAAATATCACCCCGGAAGCTGGAGTGTCCTTAGATTCGTATAAACGAAGTTTTTGACGTTTTGACCCTACCGATCTAGTGTAGCTTGGAGCGCCGCGATATAAATCGTTGGGAATTATATTTTGTTCAACGATTTTTTTTCTTTCGTTAGTCTGAGGTTTTTCTCCGAGGTTGATGCACAAAAGATAACGGCGAACTCCGTGCATAGGGAAACGCCCTATTACGCGAAAGGAGGCAACACGGGGCGATAGAAGACGGAGCAGTGCTGTGTGATGCTCTTCGTCGGTACTGAAGTATTCACTCAAAACCCGTTGCCATCCCCATCGGGGCCCCTCTTTGAGGCTTCCAGTTTCGAAGAATAATTGCAGGCGGCAGTGCTCAGCTATGGAAATGAGTGTTTGGAAGGCAATGCCTAGTCCGTAGGTTTTTACTATGTGGTGATGTACTGCGCCATAGAAGGCGGCGTCATAGTAATTAATCAAGGGAATTTCGGTTACGTCGCTTTCGATAAACCGAAAATTCTCATCATTGGTGAGATCAGCGGGGAGCGCGTTTCCGCTTAGGTCGATGCCTGTTGCGTGGGTGACTTTTCCTGCGTAGAGCAAATTGCTGCTAACTGCGCCTGAGTTGCATCCGATATCGAGAAAGGTGCGTACCTGACTGTCTAAATGGCGGGCAATGTGGCTGCCCATGTGGAGAGATCGGGTCTTACGCCTAGCGTGGTAGGAGGGGTCGGGGCGGGCTCCGTTTCGGGCGCGATTGTTACACATAAGGGAGTAATCTCGTCCTTATTATGGCGCTGCCTGGGCGGCCAACTCGATTGCTCTTCGGCGCAGTGGGCATGCGCATGAGCGCTACTGTGAGCCCGGGTGCTGCTGACGCGCCATTCCCGGAATGTATGGTCAATGCATGGCACCTCTTGAGACACGTGCATAGTTAGGAAACGCGAAGTGGAAGGCCAATTCGCCGGGCCGTCTGCATGCATACGCGGAGGCGTCGTCGCGTATTGTACTACAAATGAAAAACAATGGCCGTAAGATCATGGTCTACGTGCCTCCGTGGTACGCACAGGGAGTGATCAGTCCTTGTACATCAGTTGAGTAATCTGTTCCGAGACCAGGCCAATCAGGAAGGCGAGGACAGCAGTGGTCAGCAGGAGTGCCGACATGTTGGTGAAACGCCCTTGGGTAAGGTACGTGTAGCCGTAGTACGCCAGCCCCAACCCGAACATTCCGGCGCTGGCCGGAACGAATATCTTCAGTGGAGAGTACAGCGTCGCAACCTTGAAGATGATCACCAAAAAACGGAGCCCATCGTGGAGCGGACGGATATGACTTTTGCCTTCGCGCTTTGCGGCGGTGATGGGGACATACTCCACGCTATAGCCTGCCCGGAAGAACGCCATAGTGATGGTGGTCGGGTACGAGAATCCGTTGGGCAGTAGGTATAGGAACTCGCGGAATTTGTTTGCCCGCACTGCGCGGAACCCAGAGGTTAGATCCTGAACACGGTGACCGGTCATATAGCTAGCTAGACGATTGTAAAATGCGTTCGCGAATCTCCTGCCTATGCTCCCTTGGGAGCCACTACGTCGGGCGCCGACGGCCATGTCAGAACCTGTCGCGACTACATGAAGTAGGCGCGGAATATCATTCGGATCGTGCTGTCCGTCCCCATCCATAAAAATAATAACATCGCCTCTGGCGCGGCGCGCCCCGGATTTGATCGCGGCGCCGTTTCCGGACGAGTACGCCCTTGAAATAAGTTTTGCTCCGATTTCTTCAGCTATTGACCCGCTTTGGTCGTTCGACCCATCGTCGACGACAATGATTTCCGACTCCCGGTCAAGCACTTCTTTGATTTTGGAAATCAAAGGACGCAGGTTACGAGATTCATTCTTTGCCGGAATAACTACAGATAGCTTTTCTGCGACGAAGTTCATGGGAAACCTTTAGGGTTTGGCTCGCCCTGTGACGTGGTGTTGTTCGTGCGGTGTGGCCCGAGGCGATGATTCAGTTTCTATTGTTGAGTTTCGCCGTTTACCCGAATCTGGTTTTCTAAGTGCTGAATGTCTCGCAGCCATATTTTCGGGCCGATGACATTATTCAGAGTTTGCCCTCTACGAACGTGTGACTTTACAAGAGCCAAATGGTCCAATGCGTGGTCCAGTGCTCCGGCCGTGGCTAGTTGAGCAGCCTGTTGGAGGCCCGTCTCCGGGTGCGGACGGAGTTCGAAAGCATCGCGAAAAAGGTCCGCGGCGACGCCGATATTTCCCGCCTTTAGTGTTACTACGGCGCGGGTGTGGGCGATCTGGAATTTCGTAAAGCGACTTTGCTCAGGGGTCTGCCCAGCCGCCACGGCGTCAAGCAGGATGCCGGCGTCCGTAGGTCCCAGTCCATCGCATCGCCCGCCAGTAATGGACTGCACGAGTTGACGCAGCAGGGTAAAGGTGCCCGGTTCGTACGTGCCATTGCGAACTCCGGTAACGGTCTGCGCGAATACTTTGTTGACCGTTCGCTCGGGGGCATATTTGCAGAGCAGGGCGAGTTGATGTAGGTGTAGCGCCGCGTTATCGGGCATACGGGTGATCCCACCCTGTAGTAACTGGTACGCTTCGTTCAGTTGTCCTGTGCGTTCTAGCTCTAGGGCCGCCGCGCGCTGTGCGCGCTGGGAGTAGGGATGCCTTTCGGCCCAATAGACATGCAAGTTCGTCGGGTCTCCCCATAGGGACGCCCGGTCCCAAGTCAGACCTAGTAAGATGGCCAAAATGGTCATTAATATGATCTGCTGAAGCAGACGGTTATTGAGGGCGCATAAAACTATACCCGCTATAGGGAAACCAAGGAAGAGCGTAGGGAGGTAGTTCCGGTGCTCGAAATACAGCTCCAACGGGATAGCGGTCGACTCAACGACGTGACCAGTGAGGAAAAATAACCAAGCACCAGCCGAAAGCGGAAGGGTTCTTCGAAAATGGAGTGCGGCCGCCGTGATTGCGATGAGCAGTGAAAGGCCGAACAAGGTTCCCGGGTTTTCCAGTGTGCTGGCAATCGGGAATTCTCCTAGAAGGCCGCGATAATTCGTGCCGGGTAGAAACCAATTCTGTAGGTACGAGCCGAGTACGTGAATTTGTGTTAGTAGCCGCTCCGGAAGGCTAAAAGCACGATCGGCATAGGCGCCATTGTTCGGCCAAACTCGGACTGCGTATGAGATAAGGTACCCAAGGATGGCTGCTGAGGGCAATGTGAGCAGGATATGACGATGGAGCTGCTGCCACCAGAGTAGGGATGGGCTGCCGCGTATGAAAGTGCATTCGATAACGAAGAGGAGGAGCGGTAGCATGGCGCCATTTTCTTTCGAAAGTGCGGCAAGTGGTGTGAATATTGCTATGGCTAGGGTCATGAGTATTGCGGCGACGGCCGGTTTAGTACGAACGCATCGCCGCCCAACGAGGTAAATGAGAATGCCGACGAGGACGAACAGGGTGGCGAGTATGGTCATCCGCTGCACGGGATAGAGAACGGTGGAAACCAGGAGGGGGTGGAACAACCAGAAACAGGTAACAAAGCCGGGGATTAAAACGGGGCGGGTGGTGTGCGTCGGACTTTGGGAATGTAACAAGAGTCGGACGATGGAGAAAAGGAAAACGCCGTTCAGAAGATGTAATAGGAGGTTCGTGCGTTTAAAGGAGTACGGGTTGCTAGGCCAACTGTAATCGTCGATTAAGAAGCTTAGTAGGGCGAATGGGCGACCCGTTGGACCAGCGGTCCCGCTCGCGAGGTATCGCCGAAGTTCTGCAAGCGTATCGATTTCGCCCGTGGCGCCGAGTGTAGAGAGTGATGCGAAATCATCAAACAGGAAAGGTCCTTGGAGACCCGGGCGATATGCGAGGAGCACCAGGAGACCAAGGCATAAGGCAACCGCTGAAAAAACAATGTAGTCGCGGGAATGCCGCTTGGTTGGCATTTGGTTGTATACCCTGAATGAGGGCTGTTCCCATCGGAAACAGCCCTAATAGCGACAGAGGGAGCGCTCGTCAGAGTCTGCCGGTGTTCACTGCAGGAATTCCTTACTTACCGACACCGTTGCGGAAGGTATTCGGCATCGATATTGCTGGATTTGCAGGTCCATTCAACTGAGCCCACATTCGTTACTGGGCTCAGGGAGACACTATTGCCCTGGAGCGGGGCGGAGACCCCAGAGGAGTTGAATGTTGCCGTAATGACGCCGCTAGATACTGCCACCTTTTCCACGTACTCACCGCTGACGTCGGTGGCGGTTGGGATTCCGGCACTGCCGCTGTCCGCACCCGTGAAGGTGCCTTCTGTATTATAGAACTCTGTTACGGTCGTCTTCTGACCGCTCGCAAGATTCAACCCTTCCGTGACTTGGGAACGAGCGACATAGTCCTGATATGCCGGAATGGCGATGGCGGCGAGGATGCCGATGATCGCCACGACGATCATCAGTTCGATGAGGGTGAAACCCTGTTGCGTCCGTTTCATGATGGACTCCTTATTGGTCAGCTAGCTTGTGTTCCCGGTGCCCTGTGCCCGGCGAGCCGGTGGCCCCTTTATATCGGTCCTGCCCCGGTGCTCGATTGACTTGAAGCAAGGTTCGGGCCATCTGCGCCACTTCCGTCGGTTCCCAGCGACGGGGCCTGTCGTGGCGGGGGGATCGACGGGTCTCACCTTTCCTGCGTGATGATCTTTGAGGACTGATCGCGGGCTCGAGGTGACCCGTGGCGGCACCTGTCAATACGCGACTGACGTGCCGCGTCACTCCATCGTTAGTTGCGCGTCAGACGAAGGAGAGCTGCTGGCCCTCCGCCGGGGCGTCGCTGAGCTGGGATAGCGTCACGCCGAGCAGTCGCACCGCTCGGTGCAGGCGGTGCTCGCGCAGGCAGGCGTCCGCAGCGGCGGCGAGAGCGTCCCGGTCGTCGGTGGGCGTGGGCAGGGAGCGCGAGCGGGTGTGGGTGACGAAGTCCCGGTAGCGGACCTTCACGGTCACGGTGCGCGCCCGCAGGCCGCGCTCGGTGAGCCGGGGCAGCAGGCCCTCCAGCATTTCCTCCGCGAGGTGGGCGAGGCGGGCGCTGGAGCGGCAGTCGGTCTGGAAGGTGGTCTCGCGGCCGATGGACTTGCGCCGGCGGCGCGGGGCGACGGGGCGGTCGTCCTGCCCGTGGGCGCGCTCGTGGAGGTCCCGGGCGTGGCCGGGGGAGAAGACGGTGGCCAGGCGTTCGACCGGTGTTTGTGCCAGCTCGCCGATGGTGGTGATGCCCAGGCCGCTCAGGCGCTCGCCGGTGCGCGGGCCGACGCCGTGGAGGGTGCGCACGGGCAGGGGCCAGACGCGGTGGGGCACGTCGTCGACGGTTAGCTCGGTGAGGCCGTCGGGCTTTTCCAGGTCCGAGGCGATCTTGGCGAGCAGCCGGTTGGGGGCGAGGCCCACGGAGCCGGTCAGGCCGGTGGCCTCGCGGATGGCCTGCTTGACCTGCGCGCCGAGGGCCCGGGGCGGCTCGTCGCGGTGGCTGATGTCCAGGTAGGCCTCGTCCAGGCCCACCGGCTCCAGGCGGGGCGAGAGCTCACGGAGGCGGGCGAAGACCTGCTCGGAGGCGGCGCGGTAGGCGGCCAGGTCCACCGGGAGGAATACGGCGTGGGGGCACAGGGCCAGGGCCCGGCGCAGGGGCATGGCGGAGTGGATGCCGTACTGTCGGGCCTCGTAGGTGGCGGTGGAGACCACGCCGCGGCGGTTGGGGTCGCCTCGGCCGCCCACCACCACGGGCTGGCCAACGAGCTCCGGGCGGCGCAGCAGCTCCACGGAGGCGAAGAAGGCGTCCATGTCCAGGTGCATGATGGTGCGGGTGGTCATGCGGGGCATGTCCTAACCTTGACTGTGTCCGGTCTGGGCCGGTACGTCGAGTATGGTCGCCGGCCGTGGGGGCGACGTCCCCAGGCGGGGGACGGGCGTTGACGGGCAACGTTCACTATCATCGCATGTGGGAGTATCGCTATGCGCAGCCGCATCCCCGAACGAGACTGGAAAGTCTTCCGCGACCTGCGTGAGAAAGCCCTGGACCGCTTTTGCCGCCGCGCGCTCGACGAGATCGCGAGCCTGTGTACAGGCACCGATGACGGCATGACCAACCATGAGCGCTACCTCACGGTCTATGACCGCCTGCACGCGATCAATGACGACATGGCGTACGCCTTTGATAACCCCGCCCGCTCGATCGCGTGGCAGCAGATCGCGATCATCCGCCGCCTCGGCTTGTGGACCGATGAGGAGCTCGCTCGCTTCAGCGAGGAAACGCTCCAGCGCGTCCGGCTCCTGGGTCTCGACGGCGAGGGGTGAGCGTCAGACTCACCGTCCGCCGCGCAAGGGTTGCGGGGTCGAGGTGCGTTTATCGTCGGTGGAATGTTGAGACGCTAGGCAGGTTTTGCACCATTGGCCGCGGAATGATAATGAACGACAGCAATTCCAACGGCACTACGCCGACGAGGTGGACGCCATGAGCACATTCGCCGAGCGGTTCACGCAGCAGGGGCTAGAGCAGGGGCTTCAGCAGGGAGAGGCGGCGGTGCTCCTTCGGCTGATGGAGCACCGGTTCGGGCCGCTGGCGCCGGAGCAACGCGAGCGCATCGAGTCCGCGGATGCCGAGACGCTGCTGGAGTGGTCGGAGCGCATCCTCACTGCCAGCCGGGCGGAGGATGTTCTCGGCTAGGCGGGCGGGAGCACGGCGTGCGGCCGGTCACGACCTAGTGGTCCCCCGGCCGTCCACCGCGTGGGACGTCCGGCGATCTCTAGGCCACGCAGCACTTCCACGGACGGGAAGAAGGCGTCCATGTCCAAGTCCACCTCAAACCGTTACTCGACGACGCGGGCACTACCGCCACAGGTCACCGAGGCGGAAGCCGGCCTCGGGGAAGGGCTCGGCGGTGACGGTGTCCTCGGCGTGGGACAACGCGACCTGCCGCCACTCGCCGTCGTCGAGCGCGTAGGCCTCCAGGACTTGGGTGCGGGGGTCGATGAGCCAGGCGTGGGGGACGCCGTAGCGGGCGTAAACAGGGAGCTTGACCTCGCGGTCGCGGCTCTCGGTGGCCGGGGAGAGGATCTCGCAGACCCAGTCGGGGACGACCTCGAAGCGCTGGTCTTCGGGGAGCTCGGGCATGCGCTCGCGGCGCCAGCCGGCGAGGTCGGGGACGAGGACCTCGGTGTCGCGCCGGAAGTGGACCTCCGGCTCGTCGAGGATCCACCAGCCGCCCGGGCCGCCACGGCCGCGGGCGTACGGGGGCAACAGCTCGGCACCGAGATTGGAGCTTGCGGCGGCATGCGCCCCGCTCGGCCGCGGCTGGGTGTGGAGCTGGCCGTTGATCAGCTCACCGGTGACGCCCTCGGGGAGGGCCTCGATGGCGTCGTACAAGCGTGTGGGTCGTGCGGGTGCCGGCATGTCCAAGCCCCACTTGTCCTTGAGGAGAGTATAGGGCCGCGTTATCGCACGCGTGAACGGCGCGCTAGTTTGCGTGGTGAAGCTCTTGACGGAGAATCTCCCGCAGCCTTCCCGCCGTCAATGGCATGTTTTCGTCATCCAATGCTGCCCGCAGGGCCTCATTGATCGCAGTTTGATAACCAATCCCGCGTGCTTCCGCGCGCTTGCGGAAGGCCTCGATCACATCGTTATCCAGCATGATCGTGATGCGGGTCTTGCCGGGAGGCTCAACGGCCGGGCCGCGCTTCCCCTTGCTGAAATCGTACTCATTACGCATGGTAATTGCTCGCCTCATTTCGGCTTGCTTTGCGCGCGGAGATGATGCGGACGCTCTCCCCGCGCGATGTGTGGACTACCCCCAGAATGCGCCCTAAAGAGTCGGCCCCCAAATCCGTGCACTGCCGGCGCCCACCCTTCGGTTCGCCCCGCGCTTGTGGCACGGTGAGCGCCGTCTCGCCGGCAGGGAGGAACACCAACCATGGGCGCGCTGCAGTCCACGCTCTCGCGCATCGACGGCAAGGGCTACAAGGCCTACCGGGACATCCTCGGGCGCTACGCCTTCGAGGACTTCACGCTGATCATCGACCACGTCCAGGGCGACCCCTACGCGGCGCCGTCGCGGCTGCGGGCGGTGATGCCCTGGGCCCGGGCGGCGCTGCCGGAGGATGCGCGCGGCGGCGATCGGGCCCGGGCGGCCCGGGACTGGCTGGCCCGCGGTTTCCGCCGGGCGGTCCGCGACGAGCGCGCGCTGGCCATCGACGCCGGCGCCCAGACGGTGCTGGACCGCACCGCCTGCCTGTTCACCGACGAGGGCGTGGAGCTGCGTTTCACCCTCAACCTCCCGGCCCGCGGGCGGACCATCCTCGGCCGTCAGGCGGAGGCGCTGCTCTGCAAGGCGGTGCCGGCGGCGGTGGCGCAGGCCCTGGCCCCGGAGCACCGCGACGAGGCCGCGCTCGCCCGTCATTGTGACGTGGTCGAGGACCAGGTGGCCCTGCGCGGCCAGCTCGCCGAACGGGACCTGGTGGCCTTCGTCGGCGACGGGGCGGTGCTGCCGCGGCGCTCCGGCGTGGACGACCGGCCGCTGGCCGACGCCATCGCCTTTGCCGCGCCGGAGGCGCTCGCGGTGACCCTGGAGGCGCCCAACGCCGGGGCGGTGACGGGGCTCGGCATCCCCCGGGGGATAACGCTCATCGTCGGCGGTGGCTTCCATGGCAAGTCCACCCTGCTGCGGGCCATGGAGCTCGGTGTCTACGACCACATCCCCGGCGACGGCCGTGAGCAGGTGGTCACCGATCCGATGGCGGTGAAGATCCGCGCCGAGGACGGCCGGGCGGTGCACCACGTCGACCTCTCCCCGTTCATCAACCACTTGCCCTACGGCAAGTCCACCGAGGCCTTCGAGACCGAGCTCGCCTCGGGCTCCACCAGCCAGGCGGCAGCGTTGCAGGAGGCGCTGGAGCTCGGCGCCGCGAGCCTGCTGGTGGACGAGGACACCTCCGCTACCAACTTCATGATCCGCGACGAGCGCATGCAGGCCCTGGTGGCCAAGCGCGACGAGCCCATTACCCCCTTCGTCGACCGCATCCGCGAGCTCCGCGACGCCCTGGGGGTGTCCACGGTGCTGGTGATGGGCGGCTCCGGGGACTACTTCGCCCACGCGGATACCGTCATCCAGATGCACGACTACCTGCCCCGGGACGTCACCGATGAGGCCCACCGCATCGCCGCCGAGCATGCCGATGGCCGGCGGGAGGAGGGCGAGGCGCCGCTGGCGGCACCCCGGCCGCGGGCGCTGCGACCGAAATCCGTGGACCCGGCGGACCCGAAGGGCAAGGTCAAGACCAAGGTGCGCGGCGTGGATACCCTGGTCTACGGCCGCGACGATGTGGACCTGCGGGCCGTCGAGCAGCTGGTGGACCCGAGCCAGGTGCGGGGTATCGCGCGGGTCCTCCAGCGCCTCGCCAGCGAGCGGGGTGAGTGGATCGAGGCCCCAGCGGAGCGGGTGGCGCAGTGGTTGGCCGCGGATTGGGAACGTCTCGCCGGCCATCCGGACGGCGACCTGGCCCGGCCCCGCCTGGCGGAAGTCATGGCGGCTTTGAACCGCCTGCGCAGCGCGCGCTTCCGCGCGCTGTAGGAGCGCGCCTCGCGCGCGAAGGTTCGCCTGCGCGGCAGGCCTCCTACGATGGCGGGTTCCGTTTCGCTCCACCCGCCCTACCGTCCCCGGCTACGAGGCGGTGCGGTTTCGCGTGTAGGAGTGCGCCTTGCGCGCGAAGATTCGCCATGACGCGCATCTCTACCAATCCGCGCCGCAGTGCTCCGCCTATAGCCGCTATGCGTCTTAGGGGGTGGTGAAGCGGCGCATGGCGGGCAGCGCCATCATTCCGGGGCTTCCTGTTGCTCGATATACTGCTTCAGCATCGGGAGTGGCGCACCGCCGACGGTGATGAATTGCCGGTGTTCGGCAAACTCCTTGTATATTGGCGGCATGGTCCAGCGCAAGGTCACATACCGGCTTTACCCCACGACGGCCCAGCTTGCTGTCCTGGAGCACCAACGCTGGGTCCATTGCCTGCTGTGGAACGAGGCACTGGCCGAACGGCGCCGGGCCTGGGGCGAGCGGCAGGAGTCGCTGGGGTTCTCGGTCCAGTGCAAGCGGCTGACCGAGTGGCGTGCCCAATCGAAGCTCCTGCGTGGCCTCAACGCCCAGTCCGAACAGGTCACCCTCAAGCGCCTGGATCTGGCGTTCCAGCACTTCTTTCGCCGGGTGAAAAACGGCGAGACGCCGGGGTTCCCCCGCTTCAAGCCCCTGCACCGCTTCAAGGGGTGGGGGTACAAGTCTCATGGCGATGGCTGGCGCCTGATTACCAACGAGCGGATGAAGCACGGCACCCTGCGCCTGTCCGGCGTTGGCAGGGTGACCATTCGGGGCAAACCCCGTACTCCCGGCACCCCGAAGACCTGCGAGGTGTTTTCTCGCAACGGGCGCTGGTACGCGTCGGTAACGCTGAACTGCGAACCATCGCGTCAACGCGGAGACACACTGGGCGGTCTGGACTGGGGTCTGGAAACCTTCGCCACTGTGGCCACGCCCGCGGGGACCGAGACCATCGACAATCCGCGCCACCTGGCCCGCACCCTGCACGAGATCCGCCGGGTCCAGCGCGACATCTCCCGCAAGGAGGAGGTGGCGAA
>NZ_JBPODZ010000029.1:0-9817 GCF_052060015.1 Arhodomonas sp. SL1
GGGCGCCCCCGTCCTGCCATAACGCTTTCCCCCGAGTAGCTATGGCGTCAGTCTACCATTTTTTGTAAACACCCTCTGAGCAACGAGGAGATCGTCGAGAAGTTCTACGTCAATACCCTTGGTCGTCAGCCGGATGCCGAGGGCCTGGCGTTCTGGACGGGCAAGCTCAATGAGGCCGACAGCGAGGGTGCCGTCATCGCCAGCATGATCCAGGCGGTGCGGGACTACGAGGGCGACGACCCGGCGGCCCTGGAGAGCCAGGCGCTGTTCGAGAACAAGGTCGCCGTCGCCGAGTACTGGGCTGTCAACGGTGCCGGCACGGTCGAGGGCGCCAGCGAGGTCGTGGACGCGGTCAGCGCGGACAGCGACACCTCCAGCGACGAGGCCATTCAGTCCATCATCGATGACGCCCTGGCCGAGGCGCCGGATACGGACCTGACCGTCGGGCGCGATGACCTCTCCGGCAGCGATAGCGACGACGTCTTCGAGGCCCCCGCCGTGCAGAACGACGACGGCGCGGTGACCAATACCCTGGAGTCCGGTGATCGCATTGATGGCGACGAGGGCCAGGATACGCTGAATGCGGACGTGACCCTGACCACCTCCGGTGGTGTGCCGGTCGGCCCCGCGATCTCGCCGATCACCGACGATGTGGAGGTCGTGAACTTCCGCGTGCAGTCCGCCACTGTGGATACCGGCGGTTCCACCGGTGGTGCCGGCCTCATCGGCCTGCTCGGTAACGGCTCCAGCGTCGATGCCGAGCGGATGAGCGGTGTCGAGCAGTGGTGGAGCGACAACAGCCGCTCGAACCTGCAGATCGAGGACATCCGCTCGAACCCGGCGGATACCGCCTTTGGTATGCGTAGTACCGATCCGGGCGGTGCCGGTCTTAACGCGGGCGCCAGCTTCGGGGCGTACTTCAACGCCAACTACCTCACCGGCGAGGTGACCGAGACGGAGTCGGCGTTCACGCTGACCATCCAGGAAATCACTGACGGGCAGAACCCTGCTGACACCGAGCTCGAGAACATCTCCGTGCGTGAGGTGAACTTCACCCTCGAGGGGGAGGATTTCACCCTGGAGTCCGACGACATCCAGGCGGCGGACACCTGGGCGGATCTCGAGACGGCGATCAGCGATGAGCTGGCCTCGCAGGGGTTGGATTCGCTGAGCGTCGAGCACCGCGGTAACGGCCAGTTCGTCATCGAGGATGCCAACAGCGGCACCTTCGAGGTGACCGCCGAAGAGGCCCTGATCTTCGGTGCCGCCAGCGACATCGACGTGCGCAACCGCGTCCAGCTCGGTGAGGCGCAGGAGGTGGAAGGCCAGACCCGCACGAATGTGTTCCTCGACGACGCCGGCAATGGCTCCCAGGGTGGGATGCTCGATATCGGTGCCATGTCCGGCGATCGTGGCGTCGAGGTCTTCGATGTCGAGGTCGTCAGCGACAGCCACCTCCAGGGCATGATGTCCACCAACTTCCGCAACGGTGACAACTACCTTGAGGAAGTCTACGTCGACGGGGAGGGTGATCTCACCCTCGGTAACACCGATGCCGACACTATCGACGGTCGAGCGGTCGGCGGGCTCACCGATGTCCGTGTGCTCGATGCCAGCGCCCTCGATGGGAGTCTCAACGCAGGCATCAACCTGACCGGTAATTCCATTGATCGGTATCTCGATGACGCCGAGGACGTGGTCAATTTCGACTACACTGGCACCGCCAACGACGACATCCTCTCCGTTGCCGTGAACAACGCGCTGGCCGGGGATCCCGACTTCGCCATGAACGTCAACACCGGCGATGGCGATGATCGTGTCAACCTCATCGGCGGCCAGTTCGCACTGGCGGGTGTGACCCTTGAGGGCGAGGACGGTTTCGATACCCTGGAGACCTCCAGCGATATCGGCGTCGATGATGACAGCACCCCTGCGGTGTTCGACAGCTTCGAGAAGCTCGTTCTCGCCGGCAACAACGATGTTGATGCCGACATGGATGCCCTTCCGGGTGTGGAAGAGGTCTGGGTTGCCACTAGCGGCAACAGCGACAGCACCATCTCCAACCTGGAGGCGGACACCACCCTGACCATCAGCGGCAAGAACCAGACCCTCGGTGCGGGTAATGGTGACAGCAACCAGCTCTTCGATGACATCGTGCTGGTTGATCCGCAGGCCGAGACCCAGACGGTGACCCTCGACAACACCGCCCGCAACAGCGGCGTGTTGAACGTGGATAGCCTGGTGATCGATGGGGGGAATACCGATACCGTCGAGGTCATCTCCGGTGGTCGTCGTGATACCTCCAACGTGGTTGAGGATATTCAGGCCGAAGACGCCTCCCGCGTGGAGTTCGGTGGCACCCAGGATTTGTCGGCGCACGTCTCCAGCCTCGCGGAGAACGCCGGTCAGGAGCTCGGCATCGATGGCTCCGCCTTGGAAGGCGATCTGACACTCGCCGTGGATGCTGGTTTGCTGGACCAGGGCTCGGATGACGAGATCGTCGGCACCGAAGGGGAGGAGGATCGCCTCGCCCTGTACGGCGCGACGGGGGGCATCAATACCCGTATCGATGGCGTCGAGACCATCCAGTTCGGCTGGAACACCGGCAGTGATCTGGCCAACCTGTTCACGAGTGGGGCCAGCGCGAACGCCGGGGACGGGACGAATAACCCCTTCAGCTTCAATGCCGCGAATGCCACTGGCACGGAGGAATACATCATCGCTCTGCGTGGTGCCGGCAACGGCGTAACGCTGGATAACCTCAGCAGCGGTGTTGATGTGCAGCTCGGCGTCGATGATGCCACCACCACATCCATGGCGACCGCGCCGAACACGTTGAACGCGGCGTCCGATGGTGTCCTGAACCTGCGGCTTGCCGACAACATCGTCGGCCTCAACGAGACCGAGGTGAACGGCTTCGACACCGTGAACTTCGAAGTGACTAGTTCGCAGCTCGGTGGGTTCCGTGGCCATGATCTGGCACTGGATGATGCCGCCCGGACGTTGGACATCACCGGTGGTGGTGAGGACGGTGATGGGCTC
Source organism: Arhodomonas sp. SL1 (assembly GCF_052060015.1). Taxonomy (NCBI): domain Bacteria; kingdom Pseudomonadati; phylum Pseudomonadota; class Gammaproteobacteria; order Chromatiales; family Ectothiorhodospiraceae; genus Arhodomonas; species Arhodomonas sp. SL1. Next base: position 3,043 of record NZ_JBPODZ010000029.1, read on the forward strand.
TTCCTTACGCCCCTTAACACGTCCTTGACGAGCATCGATGTCACCGGCTACGAGGGTGATTTCATCTCCGGCTGGAGCGGTCAGACCGGCAGCAATGCCACGGTGCGGGTCGATTCCGATAGTTTCTTCTTCGACCTGCTGGGTGACTTCGGTCAGACCGCAGCGTTCAAGGCAGAGCAGCTCGGTGACGACGCCGACTACGATGTCAATGACGAGATCACGGTCACGGTCGACGGTCTCATTGATGGCTTCACGGCACCGACTGGTACGCTGACGTACACCCTGGCGGGCGGAGAGGATAACCGTGCGGATGCCCTAACGGCGCTGGCCGATGAGATCGATGGGCTGCCGGCCACCACGGTGACCCTGGGCGGCAACGACTACGATGTCGCCTATGACGCCAGTTTTGAGGACGGCATCCTTTCCGTCGACTTTGATGTCGTGGACGAAGACGGCAACCCCGTCGACTCCGAGGTGACCGGCTTCTCTTACGAGATGGACGATTCTGGTGGTGGTGGAACGACGATCGGCCCGATCGATGAGTCAGAAGCGGTGTCCACCTTTATCACCACGTTCCGGTTCACCGAGGATGCTGGCGAGGACGCCGGTGGCACCACCAACACCTGGACCATCGACGAGTTCAATGGCCTGGGCGAGGATGGTGTCAGCCTGAGCAACGTGACGGTCCTGGATATGCGGGACCTCGGCGTCGAAGGGCTGGCGGATATCAACATCACCGATGACGGGAGCGATACCACCATCACCTCGAACGAGGGCATGGACTTCGAGATCACCCTGTTGGGTGTTACCGAGGCCGACCTCAACAACGAGAACTTCGCCTTCGCATCGTAAGCGCGGCGGCGCCCGAAAAGGGCGTGTGATGGTACGATGGGCCACCCTCCGGGGTGGCCTTTTTTTTTACTTGCCAAGTTGGATCACCGGGAGGTGCCATGTTCCATCAACCGGAAATACTGGACACACGTCATCATGGGGAGCTGCGCTATAAGCCGCTGGCGCGATACGATTTCGCCCGGGAGCAGATGCTCGTGCCGCTCGTGGCTGCCGAGGTCTCGCGTATCGCCCGGGAGATGCCGGTGGTCTTTCCGGGTGGGGACGACGGTCTTCCTCAGGCGTTGGCGGGGCTCGCCCCCGGGGAGAATCTCCACATCGCGGACACCGGGAAATGGCTTGGTCGCTACGTGCCCGCGGTCGTGCGTAGCTATCCCTTTCGCTTGACCGCGGTAGACGGCGAGGACCGAGAGCGGCTGCTCATCCAGATCGATCGCGCCGCGCCGCATTTCGATTCCTCCGACGGGGAACGACTGATGGACGGTAACGGTGTGGCCAGTGCAGTCCTCCGACGGGCGCGCGACGTACTCATGGCACTGCACCGCGATGAGCAGCGCACGCGGGCACAGGTCGCGGAGCTTGCGGAGGCGAGGCTCCTCGTAGAAAAGGAGATCGCGGTGTCCGGTGGGGGCGACGACGCAAGGGGACTCAGCGGAATGCGCGTGATTGATCGCTCGGCATTGCGCGCGTGTAGCGGTGATACCCTGCAGCGGCTCCACTCGAGTGGCGCGTTGGCACTTGCCTATGAGGCATTGCTGTCGTTGACCAATCTCGATGATGGACTACTTGCGGAGCGCGCGCGTGTCAATCGGGCGGATATCGGTGATCTGCTCGGTGACGGCGATGATGCGATCTCTTTTGACTTTGACAATCTGTAACGGAACGGAAGGGAATAATGACGATGACCGATGAGCGCCACAACGAAGCGACGGTGACCATCAACGGCCGGCAATACCCGGTGGATAACCTGAGCGACGAGGCCAAGGCCAACCTGCAGAGCTACCGCTTCGCCGAGCAGGAGGTGCAGCGCCTCGAGGCCAAGCTGGCCCTGACGCGCACCGCGATGAAGGCCTACGGCCGGGCGCTGCGCGAGAACCTGCCGAAGGATTCCTGAGCGCCGCGGCGCTGGGGACGAGGATGTTCGGTGACTATCCCGCCCGGGGGGACACCGGCGACGAACTCGTGGCCACGTTGTATGTGACCCTCTTCGGTCGCGCCCCGGGTGCCGAGGGGTTCGCCTATTGGCGGGATCAGCTCGCCGCCGGTGCGCTGCCGGATGCACCGGCCCTGGCTCAGGCCATGTTCGACACCCCCGCGGCACGCACGCAGTATCCCCGGGGGCTGTCCGCCGAGGAGACCGTCACCCGATTCTACGAGCACACCCTCGGCCGCAGCCCCGATTCCGGTGGCCTGGCCTTCTGGACGGATAAGCTCGAGCGGGCGCCGGACACCGGCACGGTGATCGCCGCCATGGTCGAGGGCGTCCTGTCCTTCGATCCGGGGGCGGTGGGCGATGCCGAGCTCGCCGCCCAAGGGGCACGCAGCCAGGCACTGCTCGGCAACCGCATCGCGGTGGCGGAGCATTTCGCCGTGGAGGGCCCTGGCACCGTCGAGGGCGCCCATGCTGTGGTCGAGCGGGTAACACCGCAGACGGATACCAGCAGCCGCGAGGCCATCGCCGCGTTTATCGATGCGGCGCTGGGCGGCGCCGAACCGACCGCCGCCCTGGAGGCGAGTATCGCCGCGGACCCGCGCCTGGACGGTCATCGCGGGATGCTGGAGGGGCTGATGGAGGCCGCCTGGGGGAACTGGTCCCGCCACTTCGATGCGGACATGGCGGACCGTAGCCTGGAGGTCGGCCTGGCCTACGACCCCCGTGATGACGGTACCCTTGCCTGGGCGTACACCCCGCTCATCGGAACCGGCAGCAACGCCGTGGACGGCAACACCTGGATGCGTACCATCGCCGAGCATGAGCTGATCACCGGTGAGGACGCCAACGGCGCGTCGCTGGACGGTACGATCACGGTGGCCGAGCCGCTGGAGGAATTCCTCGCCGATCCCGACTTCGCCGAGACCGTGCTCACCCATGAGATGGGGCACCTGATTGGCATCCTCGACACCCTCGATCCGTTCACCAGTACCGCCTTCGAGGCCCGCAGCAGCGACGGGTTCTTCCACGGCGAGCGCAGCGGCGCCCTTGCCCTGGCGCCACTACCGAATGGCGAGTGGGACGGTAGCCACCTCGCCGAAGGGCTGATGGCCCCGGGCCTTGCCCCCGGTGGCCATGCCGAGGTCACCGCCACCGAGCTCGACCTCCTCGCCGATATCGGCCTGCCCATGGAGACCGAACCCTACCTGCTCGCCTGAGACCGTGACTGCGGTTCTCCCCCTGCCGGTCAGCGCCAATCGCCTGCCTCGTGTCGGCCCACTGTCTCGTTGAGTCCCGTTTCCTGTCCTGCGACGACAAACTGTGTCGCAGATGATGTGTGATCGGGTTGCCGGTTTGTTTGTGGCGTGGCTAAGCTGACCATCGGGCATCACACAAGCAGAAGAACCTTAGGGGGGATCATGGATGATGCGGGTAATGCGCGGCGTTGGTGCAGTGGGTTTTTGGCACTGCTGCTCGCGCTGTTGTTGGTGGCGGCCCCCACCGCGCGGGCGTTGGAGGTCCACGTGGATGGCCGTGTGAAGGCGGCCGAGGAGCCAGGCTTTCACATCCTGCCGCCGCACTGGAATAGCGCAACGGACGACGCCGCCCTGGGCCCTGACACCGGGGAGCGCTGGCTTTTCCTCCAGGGTATCGATCGCCCGGGGACGTTGGTCATTACGGTTCCGTTCGCCACGGATGCCTCCTCCTTATCCGCCTACCCTCTGGCGCGGATCCGTTCGGGAGAATATCGTGCAACTGGCGCCTATGCCCTCAATACGGGAGGGCACTCCCGGTTTTTCGTGGAGGACGGCCCGTATCTGCTGATCCTGGATTGGCAAGAACGAGAGAGGGATCCGGCGGTTCGGTTGGACTTCTTCCCCGACGCCGATGGCGAGGGTTGTATCCACCTACACCCGGGCACCGCTGAGGTCAGCTGCAAGGAGTCCTGGTATGCCCCGCTGTACCGGATGAAGGTGCAGCCGTCCCTTCATGCCCGTTTCATGGACCTACAAGCCCGTATCGGGAATGTCGGCACCGCGAAGGCGGTTGCGGATATGACGCATGTTGTCACTACCGATACCGCGCTCGATGTTGCCCTGATTGCTACGGATGGTAAGCGCGCCGCTGGTGGTGTGATCGCGAAAAAACTCGGGCAGCTCTTGGGAGTCGGCCTTGAAGGAACGGGCGATTCCCAACTTGACGGTTTCATAACGGATCAAGTGATCCAGCATGGGCTCACCATCGCCAATCTGTTCGTCCAGCCGCACAACGTGGCCACTTGGATCGGGGTGGCGCAGCAGCTAGGCTCAGATCTTGCGTCGATTCGGAACAACATCGCGGGGATCGCCGCGCTTGACGAGCTCGAGGAGCGGAGCAACGAGGTGTTTCTGACCCGGCTCATGCTGGAGACGTTCATAGAGAAGAGTTTCGGCGACTGGGACACCTTAGTGGTAAACGCCGGCTACGAGCGTGGTAGCACGCCGGGATTCGAGGCACTGGTGGACGGTTTCGCGGATCGGGCCGGTTTGGACACGGGCCTCTTCGGCAAGGATGACTACGACTGGCAGGCCGTGGAAACCCTTTTCCATCAGGAAGTGGACGAGCATGCGGACTGGTTGGAGGTTCGGAGCACACTGGACAATCCGTTCGGCGATGTCGACGGGGACGGCATTTCCAACACCCGCGAGGTGAAACAGGGTACCGACCCGAACGATGCCGAAAGCCCACCCCAAAGACCCGCCGACATGGAGGAAGCCAGGCGCCAGATTGTCGCCCTCTATATCGCGATGTTCGGACGCGCCCCAGACCGGGAAGGGCTCATGTACTGGACGGAGAAATACGCGAGCGGGGCCCTGGCCGATTACGCGGCCGTAGCGGAGGCCATGTACGCGACCGATGCGGCCCGGGAGCAGTTCCCCCGGGGGATTGGTAACGAGGAGCTGATCGCCACCTTCTATCGGAACACGCTGGGCCGGGAACCGGACCGGCAAGGCCTGCGCTACTGGACGGACAAGCTCGAGCGTCATGACAGCATCGGGCGCGTGGTCAGTGCCATGATCCGCGCCGTCGAGGAATACGACGGCACCTCCGCGGCCGGCCAGCGCAGCCGTGACCTGTTCCGCAATAAGCTCAACGTCAGCGAGTACTACGTTTCCGTGGACGGCACGGGGGGTGACTCTGCCTATCGCATCCTGGAGCCCGTGACGGCGGAGCTGGACACCAGCGACCTCGGCCGACTCGATGATCTGGTGCAGCAGGCGCAACAGGCGGTGCCGGATGATGGTACCGATGAGCCTGGCTCTGGTACGGATGACGGAGACAGCGGAGGGAAGGACGGCAGCGCAGGCTCCGGCGACGATGCCGACGGCAGTGAGACCCCATTTCGGCGTACCGCGCATCGCTATGCCTTCGACGCTGACCGCAGCCTGATATGCGCCAACGAATTCGGCGCCAGCTATGACGTCGCGGACTGGGCGGATGTGGTGGCGTACTTTGACAATGGCGGAAGCTTGGCAGCCTTCTATCGCGATACCGGCCTGACCCCCGAGGACAAGAGCGCCGCGGTGCTGCGTAATGGAGAGCAGTTCTACAGCGCTTCCCGTGCGTATTACATAAGCCGACACGACGGCCAACTTCCGAGCCATTACCTGTCCCACGACAATATCCAATCCCATGAAATCGACCTAGGGTCTTGGGGGAGTGATCGCAAAGTACTCTGTGTGAGTGGACGGGCTGGCGATGAAACGGATTCGAATCCAATATTGGTGAATCAGTTCGATGCGAGGGCGGATTTCAAGACCTCGGTTGGAACGTTGCATGTTACGGGTTTCGACTCCATTGAGGCGCATTCCAGGTCACGTACACAGGTGCGCGAGGACGGATTCCCGCCACTGCGGATTAGGGGAAAAGGAGGCTTCTTTGTAGACGAGGATTTCGGTTACCCGAAGCAGTATGTGTCCCTCAGCCCGCCGAATGTGGCCGCGCCACGCAATAATGAGACAACCGTTACGTTCACTAACGACGCCCGCGCCGTCAGTGCCTTCGGTGTTTACTTCATAGACGCTGATTTCCCTGATATCGGTCGCACTCGAATCAGTATATATGATGCGGACGATAATCTTCTTGCCACCGAAACCGTGATTACAGAGGACGGCGAATCGCAATTTATCGGCTTTCAGACCGTAAACGAAAAAAATGAACGCCCAGTTCGCGGGATAGCCGAGGTCTACCTCAAAACGGGGAGCGGGGATCCTACGCTACAGCGAACCGAGGGCGTCGTGATGGATGACATGATCATCCCTGCAGCCGACCACTAACGAGAAATCGTAGTGGCCGGTTACCTATAGACTAAAGTGGCGTGCAATCCTTGAGGTAACGGCAACCGGAGCCTGCGTAGCGCCAGCCCCTGATGGCGGCACGATCGTGATGGGGCGGCTATACTCGACGAACCGGGCCGGCGCTGGCTACAGGGCGGGCCATGGGGAACGGGGTGAGTGGTATACAAGGGGGCGTAATGGGTTCTCGAGGGTGGATCCAGGCGGCGAGGGCTGCGGTTGGTGGCGTTTTGCTGGCGTTCTCGGTGGCGGCGTTGGGGCAGTCCGATCCCACGCTGGGGGCGGATGCGGAGACGGTGACCGACGTGACGGAACTGTATGTGGCGCAGTTCGGGCGGGCGCCGGATTTGAAGGGGCTGCAATATTGGTTGGATAAGTTACGCGAAGGCAAGATCCCGAACACGAAGGTACTGGCGGAGCGCATGTTCGCCACGCCGGC
>NZ_JBPODZ010000030.1:0-9502 GCF_052060015.1 Arhodomonas sp. SL1
CCCGTGTCAGTGAATGCACGGGAGAGGCTAGGCGGGGATCTCGTGCTCCGGAAGAACGGCCGCGTTTGAACGCTTACGCAAAGGACGGCCTGGATTTCGCCCGCGCCGTCTCCCGACTCGGTGTGGAACGGGGTATTACCGCCTTTCAGCGCTACGCCTTTCTCATGCGTTCCGGCAAGGCCTATTTCGCGACCCCCCTTAACCGCATAGCCGTCGAGCGTAACCCGACGGCAGATCTCATCGACGATCTGGACGCCGGCAACTGGCTCAGCCGCTTCCGCCGCCACGCCCGGGCCGAGGGGGCCAATCGCGTCCTCTCCCTGGCCCGGCGTCTGGAGGATGCCGTCTTCGAGCTGACGACCGCGCGGGATGACCAGGCTCCGATCCTGCGCCGCCTCCTCGTTATTCTCGGCGATATCCAGCTCTACCTAGCCCGCAGCCCGAAGGCACGGGAGAGCTGTCCGCCAGTGCCCTCCCTTTCCGGGAAGTGGCTCGCCCGTGCCGACGACGGCAGTGCGGAGATGGCCCTGGCTGCGTCCCTCGCCGGTATCCACGCCATGGGTCGGGAAGGGCAGTGGCTGCTTCCCATGCGCGGTCACCTGGCGCCAGAGCAGTCCGGCCGCCGGCCCGCCTGGGATGAGAATGCCCACCACGGCGTCACCTGGCACGCCGGCGCCGATGTGGCCGATAACCTGACGAGCAGTCTTCGGCGCCGCCTCTTGCAGGCGGAAAAGGGCGAGCTGCCGGACAAGCCCGTCCAGCCGGCCCGGACGGCCCCGCTGGCGGATGTGGCCGCCTGGCTCGCCGGGGAAGTCGACGAGCAGCGCCTCGCGGAAGTCCTCCCCGGCCTGATGCTGGTCCGTATTCCCGGGGGTGGGGGGCGTCCGATGGAGCGCAGCGCCCCGCTGCCGGCGGCCTACCGCCTGCTCAAGCCGCTGTTCTGCACCGATGAACAGCTCCACCGCACCCATCTGCTGCCGCCGGAGGCGAGCCTGCCCCTGGAGGCCGGGATCCTCCGGCGCCTGGAGTCCGGTGATGTCGCCGGTGCCCTGGAGCAGGGGATGCGCCGGTTGCGGGCCGCCGGCCTGCGCACGGGGCTCCACGCCCCGGCCCCGGGGACCCGGCAGGGCCGGCGCCTGCTGGCGGCCCTGGTGGTGCCCATCTCCGATCCGGCGCTCCAGTCCCTGCTGCGGCTGGAGACCGAAGAAGACCCCTCGAAAACAACCACCTTGAATCACTGACAGGAGTCCCGACCATGCCGCTCAATCTCGACAACCTGGCCCAGTCCCCCCGCCTGCTCATGGAGGCGGATCTCCAGCCCATCCAGGGCACCCGCTTCCAGCCCACCGGCTTCCCCGACCTGGGGGCCGCAGAATATCCCGCTCCCGAGGGCGACGGTCGGATGCTGCTGGTGGAGTCGGCCCAGAGCATGGCCAACCGGCTGGAAGGCGTCTGCTGGGACGAGGCCGCCGGCGACTGGATCGATCCCCTCAAGGGGCTGCCCTACGTCCGCGTAAACAACGACCAGGGCGAGGTCCTGACCAGCTCGGTGCTGGAGGCCCACCGTCTCAACTCCCCCTACATCCTGGAGGGCAAGGACACCACGGTGCTGGACATGCTCAAGGAAGAGCTGGCCCACATGGAGCAGGGCCGGGTGGACATCCGCAAGCTCGCCGAGACCCTGGTCCGCGTGGATACCAATGCGGCCCTGCACGGCGTCTTTCTGGCCAAGAGCAATCTGGCCGGCGGCCGCCTGCGGCTGCCGCGAGCGCTCTCGGCCTTTATCGAGGCCGAGGATGCGAAGGTCGCCCCCAGCGGCGGCGTCAAGGTGGACTCGGTGGACCCCAGTGGCGATACCAGCAAGGGCTTCGGCAATGTCCCCTACGCCCGGGACGAGTACGTGGCCCCGAAGATCACCGCCTACTTCAATCTCGATCTGTCCCAGATCCGGGCCTTCGGTCTAGGCGAGGCCGGGGAGCGCCTGCTCCTGGCGCTGGCCCTGTTCAAGATCCGTCGCTTCCTGGAGACCGGCCTGCGCCTGCGCACCGCCTGCGATCTGGAGTGCCAGGGCCTGCGCGTCACGCGGCCGGAAGGCTTCGAGGTGCCGACGCTGGCAGAGCTGGAAGGCGAGCTACCGGGGCTCATCCAGGCGGCGGCGGGCGCCGGTCTGTTCAACGATCTCCGCGTCACTGAAGTCACCTACAGGAAGTAGCCCATGGTTGCCATCGCCTTTCGCTTCCCCACGGGGCGCTACCACGCCACCCCCTGGGGACGACACGTCAACGAGGCCGAGGTGGAGTGGCCGCCATCCCCGTGGCGCATCCTGCGTGCCCTGGTCGCGACCTTCCATCGCAAGGGCTGGGCCGAGCGCCACGACCCGGCCGTTCTCCACGGGCTGACCGAGGCCCTGGCGACGGCACTGCCGAACTATGCGCTGCCGCCGGCCATCCGGGCCCACAGCCGCCACTATATGCCCCAGGGTGGCTTCAAGAACGGCCAGCCGGAGACCTCGCTGGTCTTCGACGCCTTTGCTCGTCTGGAGCCGACGGCCGAGCTGGTGGCCCACTGGCCGGTCTCGCTGACCGAGGAACAGCGAAGCCTGCTGGCAGGGCTGATCGTCGATCTCGGTTTTCTGGGCCGGGCCGAGAGCTGGGTGGAGGCCCGTCTGCTGGATAACTGGACGGGAGAGCCGGACTGCGTGCCCTCCGAGATCGCCGTGGACGTGCAGACCGGGGAGGCGCGGGAGCCGGTGCGACTCCTGGCGCCGGTGCCGCCGACCGAATACGGCCCCTGGCGGGCGCGGATCGTCGACGAGCACGGCCTGGATGCCAAAAAGCCCAAGAAGCACCAGCGCCAGATCCTGACGACCCTGCCCGAGGACTGGCCGGGTACGCTCTACAACGAGACCGGGGACCTCCAGGCCGCCGGCTGGAGCAGCCCGCCCGGGGCTCGGTTTGTTACCTACCAGCGCCCCGCCAGTGCCTTCACGCCGCGACCTGGCCGGCGCCGCGCCCGTGGCACGCCCGCGGCCACCACCGTCCGCCTGGCCCTGGCCGGCAAGCCGCTGCCCCGGCTCGAGGATGCCCTGCGCATCGGCGAGGTCGCCCGCAAGGCCGCCATCAGCCGATCGGAGCGGGTCAACGCGGGCCACGTCCCGGCGGCGCTCTCCGGCCACGGACTACCGGCGGATAATCGTCACGGCCACGCCTTCTACCTGCCGGAGGATGCCGACGGGGATGGTCACATTGACCACCTTCTCGTCCACGCCCCCGCCGGGCTTTCGCCGGCCGCCCTCCGCGCCCTGGATCGCGTCACCCGCCTCTGGCAGGGCGACAAGGGCGAATGGCACGTGTACCTGGAAGGCTATGGCAAGCCAGCCGACATGGCGGAGTCTCAGTACGTGGGCACGAGCCGGCTATGGCACTCCGTCACTCCGTATCTCCGTCCCTGGTTCGCGAAAAAGCGTTTCGGAGTGGCCGAGCAAATCGCCCGCGAGTGCCGCGAGCGCGGCCTGCCCGAACCCGGTGCCGTGACACCGCAGCGCCGCATTTCTGTGGGTGGCGTGGAACGCCGTCCCGTGCACTTCCACCGCTTCCGGGACACCCGCCGGCGGGTTACACAGCCGGACACCCACGGACAGTTCGTCACGTTGACGTTCCCGGAGCCGGTTACTGGCCCGCTCGCGCTGGGCTTCGCCTGCCATTTCGGGCTGGGTTTGTTCCGGCCCGATCCAGAAGACTCGGTGGATTCATGCTAGGCCAGCCCGTCACACAATACCCAACGCTGTCGAGAGGCCGCGCTCTACCGCAACCATCTCCTCAGTACTCAGGGTGGTCAGCGGACCATCGCCAATGTAGGCAGCATCCAAGGTACGGGGTTGCTCGACCACCACATACGATTCCCGAAGCAACCGATCTCGCGCGGGGATGCGAGGCCGGAAGTGCGCCATCGACGGACGAGCCTGGGTGGTAAGGGGGAGGACGATGAGCATGCCGGTATTCAGCGCCAGAAGCGCATCGTGCTGCATTATCAGCACCGGCCGCATCTTGCCGATCTCGCGGCCACGATTGGGGTTGAGATTGGCAACCCACACCTCCCCACGTCGCATTACCGCCACCAATCCCCGCCCGTGTCCTCTCCGGCCGAAGACCGGGAAGCGTCCGCCTCCACCTCATCCATTTCTCGGGCGATCTGCCTTGCATCCGAACGCAACGCCTCATCGCTGTAGACGGCTCGCGCCTCCGCCACAAACTCCGCGAGGTAACGCTCCCGCTCCCTGCGCTCCAGATACTCACGGATCGCCTCACGGGCGAGTTCCGAGCGTGGTCTATGGCTCAGCTTCGCCTCCCGCTGGAGGTTCGTGGCGAGTTCTTCGGGGAGGCGGACGTTCAGGGTGCCCACGGCATCGCCCTCTATTGGCATGTGACGAATTACATCACCAAATGTAACACATTCCACGTTACGGCATTTGTATGACGGATCGACACCAACGTGACCTTCCACTCCCGTTCCCGGAGCTCAACGATGATCAGCCGCTGCTGCCGGCGCGGATGATCAACGAGTACGAGTACTGCCCACGCCTCGCCTACCTGGAATGGGTCCAGGGGGAATGGGCGGATTCCGGGGACACGGTGCACGGGCGGCAGGTTCACCGGCGCGTCGACCGTGGTAGCGGCACACTGCCAGAACCGGATCCCGAGGTTGACGAGCGCATCCACTCGCGGTCCGTCACGCTCTCTTCGAATCGCCTCGGCCTCATCGCCAAGCTCGACATTGTGGAATCGGAAGGCGACGAGGCCATGCCGGTGGACTACAAGCGGGGCAAACGCCCCCACGTCGAGAAAGGTGCCTACCTGCCGGAACAGGTCCAGCTCTGCGTCCAAGGCATGCTCCTGGAGGAACATGGCTATCGAGTGGAGGCCGGTATCCTCTACTTCCGGGGCTCCCGGGAACGCGTGCGCATCGCCTTCGATGACGAACTCCGCGAACGAACACTGGACGACATCAATGGCCTCCGTGCCCTCGCTGCCGGCGGCCGCATCCCGGCTCCTCTCGAGGACAGCCCGAAATGCCCGCGGTGTTCCCTGGTGAGCATCTGCCTGCCCGACGAGGTGAACAACCTCAAGCGCCTGAGGGACGGTGTGCGCCCTCTCTCCGTGCTCTCCGACGAGGCGATGCCACTATATGTCCAGGCCCACCGGGCTTCCGTCCGGAAGAAGGGCGAGGTACTGGAGATCTCCGTCGACGACGAAGTAACCACCAAGGCGCGGCTTCGTGACATCTCCCAGGTTGTGCTCATGGGCAATGTCTACCTCACCACCCCTACCCTGCATGAGCTCATGCGCCGTGAGATCCCCGTGAGCTGGCACTCCTACGGCGGTTGGTTCCTCGGCCACAGCCACGGCACCGGGCACAAGAACGTCGAGCTCCGCACGGCGCAGTACCGCAAGAGCTTCGACGACGCCGCCTGCCTGCACATCGCCCGGCGCCTAGTGGCCAACAAGATCGTGAATTCCCGCACCCTGCTGCGCCGCAACGTCAAAGAACCCGATGACGCCTCGAAGGAGCTCCTCGACGAGCTCAGCCGCGACGCGCGTAAGGCCATGCGCGCACAACGTCTCGACGAGCTGCTCGGCGTAGAAGGCACCGCAGCAGCACGCTACTTCGGCACATTCGCGCGGATGATCCGGCCACCGGGGGAGGACAGCGAGATGGTGTTCGACTTCACACAACGCAATCGTCGGCCGCCGGCCGACCCGGTGAACGCCTTGCTCTCCTACGCATACTCGGTGCTCGTGCGGGCGTGGTTGGTCACCCTCACCGCCGTCGGCTTCGACGCCTATCGAGGGTTCTACCACCAGCCACGTTATGGGCGACCTGCACTCGCCTTGGACCTGATGGAGCCGTTCCGCCCCCTGATCGCCGAATCCGCCGTGCTCACCGCAATCAACAAAGGACAAGTTCGGCCCACGGACTTCATCCGTGCCGCTTCCGCGGTGAACCTGACAAGCGACGGGCGCAAGCGCTTCCTCGGTACCATCGAGCAACGGCTCGACCAGGAGATCACGCATCCGGATTTCGGCTACCGGGCAAGCTACCGTCGCATCCTCGAGATCCAGGCCCGTCTTGCCGCACGCCACGTCATGGGTGAGGTGCCGGAGTTCCCCGGCTTCGTCACCCGCTAGGAGGCCGCGATGAAAGCCCCGCGACTCTACATCGTCGCCTACGACATCGCCGATTCGAAGCGCTGGCGCCGCGTGTTCCGTCTCATGCACGGTTACGGCGAGTGGCTCCAGCTCTCGGTGTTCCAATGCCGGCTCGACGATCGCCGGCACGCCGAGCTGGTCGGAATGCTCGACGAGCTGATCAACACGTACGAGGACCACGTACTGATCATGGACCTGGGTCTGGCCGAGAACGTCGAACCGCGTGTCGTCAGCCTCGGCAAGGCCCAGTTCGAGGCTGTCCCGCGGCAACCAATCATCGTGTGATGGCCGGGACCGCCGAGACTCCCAAGGACAACATTCGCCGAGGCACAGCGAGCACCCCGGTGGCGTCCGAACCTCGGGAGGTGCTCGCAGGACAATCGCTCTTTAACAATCAGGCTGTTATGCTGCCCTCGACCAAGCAGTGGCGCTGTTCCTCCGGGGAACAGGGCTGCACTCCAGGGCTCGCTCGCGAACGGGGCCTCGCAGTAAAGCGTGGCGGGGCCTCTCGCAGGGTCCGATTTCCCCGGCGAAACGCCGGGGCCTCATTGAAGCTCGTCGGCTGAGCCCGGCCGAGACAACCGGGGCGGATGATTTCCCCGGCGAAACGCCGGGGCCTCATTGAAGCACGCCATCGTCGAGATGGACCCCGCACCCATCGAGTTCGATTTCCCCGGCGAAACGCCGGGGCCTCATTGAAGCCGTCTCGAATCCGAAACGATCCCAGTCCGGCGCGTCGATTTCCCCGGCGAAACGCCGGGGCCTCATTGAAGCGCAGCGAACACCGCATCTATATTGTGGATGGTCCGCGATTTCCCCGGCGAAACGCCGGGGCCTCATTGAAGCGCATTAACGGTCTGTTCGGGTTCCGTAGAATGATTGGGATTTCCCCGGCGAAACGCCGGGGCCTCATTGAAGCGTGCGCGCGAAGCGGATGGTTCCGTATTTGCACCGCGATTTCCCCGGCGAAACGCCGGGGCCTCATTGAAGCGCGAATCCGCCCTCCGCCGGTGACACCTACGGCGATGATTTCCCCGGCGAAACGCCGGGGCCTCATTGAAGCCCTGCTTTCCACGGCCCTGCGATTCGGTGATTTGTCGATTTCCCCGGCGAAACGCCGGGGCCTCATTGAAGCGAGCGCACCACCGCCGAGAATGAGCTGCTCCAGTCCGAGATTTCCCCGGCGAAACGCCGGGGCCTCATTGAAGCGCCGAATCGGGTACTGGGTGTCTGTCTTGCGTGCGGCGATTTCCCCGGCGAAACGCCGGGGCCTCATTGAAGCGGGACCTGTGCCAAATCGCTACGAAGTTGCTCGAGGATTTCCCCGGCGAAACGCCGGGGCCTCATTGAAGCGACAGCTCCTGCATCCGCTCCGCGGACACGCCCGCGACGATTTCCCCGGCGAAACGCCGGGGCCTCATTGAAGCATCGCCGCCAGACCCTTGTCCAGCTTCTCCGAGCCGAGATTTCCCCGGCGAAACGCCGGGGCCTCATTGAAGCGTGATCGCTGTTCGATTGAATTATCGATTTCTTTTCGATTTCCCCGGCGAAACGCCGGGGCCTCATTGAAGCTGGATGGTGTCGGTGAGGCGGATCGCCTCCTCGGTGGATTTCCCCGGCGAAACGCCGGGGCCTCATTGAAGCTGCGTAGACAAATTCACCAAATACCGGGATCACCGCAGATTTCCCCGGCGAAACGCCGGGGCCTCATTGAAGCCCCATATCTTATCCCTCCTTGCTCGCGTGGCGGCCCGATTTCCCCGGCGAAACGCCGGGGCCTCATTGAAGCCTTGTAGCGCGGGGGCATTCTGTGAGGTCTCGGCCGGATTTCCCCGGCGAAACGCCGGGGCCTCATTGAAGCAGTTCTACTTAATCTGCTCATTGTTCTATTGCCTCTGATTTCCCCGGCGAAACGCCGGGGCCTCATTGAAGCGGGTGAGGAGGTAGGTATGGCGGGACCGTTGCTTCTCGATTTCCCCGGCGAAACGCCGGGGCCTCATTGAAGCGGCCCGTTGCTATCTATCTGTGTGACTACATTGGACGATTTCCCCGGCGAAACGCCGGGGCCTCATTGAAGCTCTCGACATGCATTGTTATTGTGAATCGGAGTGATCGATTTCCCCGGCGAAACGCCGGGGCCTCATTGAAGCCGGATGAAGGTCTTCGGGGACGTACCCTATCAATACTTGATTTCCCCGGCGAAACGCCGGGGCCTCATTGAAGCTCCAGAGCGGCGAGGACAAGCCTGCCGCCCGGATCGAGATTTCCCCGGCGAAACGCCGGGGCCTCATTGAAGCAGGGCTTCAAGGGCATGACGCAGGCCGTGGACCGCAGCGATTTCCCCGGCGAAACGCCGGGGCCTCATTGAAGCTGCGTACTGTGGCGGGCTTGGCTGAGAAGAATGTTTGATTTCCCCGGCGAAACGCCGGGGCCTCATTGAAGCCCGAGAAGCTGGTCCCCTCGCTGCCCTGTACGGCCGGATTTCCCCGGCGAAACGCCGGGGCCTCATTGAAGCGATGTAGCCCTGACCCCCAACGAGGTCGCCCGCCTCGATTTCCCCGGCGAAACGCCGGGGCCTCATTGAAGCTAGCCCACAGTATCTTTGCCGTCCTTTTCCTTGGAGATTTCCCCGGCGAAACGCCGGGGCCTCATTGAAGCGATGTAGCCCTGACCCCCGAACTTCGACAGTTCACGCCCTGGCGTCCTAACGATGGCGACGCGGTGATGCGGCCTCTGGGCTGATTCTGCGAATCGAGCTGTAGTGCCAATATAGGCGGCTTTTCCTATTTATTAGTTGTGGTTGCACCGTTATACTGTGCAGCCATGTATATCCGCGCCTCCCGCTCTGGCGGCCATACGTATCTGCGCCTGGTCGAGTCGTATCGCGACGACAACGGCCGTGCCCGGCAGCGCCAGATCGCGCAGCTCGGCCGCGCCGACCAGCTCGGCGAGGCGGAGGTCGAGGGCCTGGTCCGCAGCCTGCGCCGGCTCACCGGTCGGGAGATGCCCGAGCCCGGCACCCCGGAGTTCGAGGCGGCCCGGGAAGTCGGCGGCCCCTGGGCGCTCACCGAGTTGTGGCGCGCGCTCGGCCTCGAGGAGGGGCTGCGCCGGGCGCTTCGCTCGGGGCGCCACCACTTCGATGCCGAGGCACTGCTGCGGGTGATGGTGTTCAATCGGTTGTGCGATCCCGACAGCAAGCTCGGGGTGCTGCGCTGGCTTGAGACCGTGGTGATGCCCGGGCTGGACACCGAGGGCATCACCCATCAGCAGTTGCTGCGCGCCATGGATGCGCTCGA
>NZ_JBPODZ010000031.1:0-7239 GCF_052060015.1 Arhodomonas sp. SL1
TTCACAGAGGACCTTGGCCATTATCCCAGCCTACAGCCCGACTCGGTACACGCGGGCGGGAATAAATCAGTGTTTCCTTAGCCCCCACCGGAATTGTTGGGCGGTCCGTTGCCAGGATTGTTAGGCGGGCCATTGCCGGGATTGTCGGGAGGCCCGGGGCCGTTATCCTCCTCGCCTTCGTCGCCGCCGCCGTCTTCACCTTCACCATCCTCTTCGCCCTCACCGCCCTCGCCGTCCTCACCGTCTTCGTCTTCACCACCGCCGCCATCTTCAGGCGGAGCTGCGCCGCCCCCATCGTCGTCGCCATCCCCTTCGTCGTCGCCGTCGTCATCACCGTCCCCCTATTCACCACTGTGGTTGCTCAGCGGTCGCAGGGTGTTGTTGCGGATGGCGACAGTGAGCTCGAACTCCGGTGCGTCACGGTCGTCGGGTAGGTCATTCAGGTTGGTGTCGGCCTCCAGTGCGCCAAGGAGTGTGAAGGGGAGGCGGACGGAGCGGACTTCGTCGAAAGCGCCGGAATCGAATTCGTCTTCGTATTCGAGTTCACCATCATCCTCGGCGATACCGAACCACATCTCGCCGTTACGGAGCTCGATCCCACGGAGGAGCTCCTCGGCCGCTCCATCATCTTCCGAGTAGCTGACCTCGCGGTCATTGTTGTCGAAATCGTAAGTTACCGTTTTCACGTTTCCAGAATCATCGTCACAATAGCGAAGCGTCAGTTCGAGCGCGTTCTCATCCCATTCCATGGGCGTAGTCGGTGGCCCGCAAGCCCCACCATATCCTGCCATTCGTATGTCCCGCGCTATGAACTCGCTGAAGAAGCGGACGTCCTCAGCGAGCCGGCTCATGTGCTGCTGGGTGTCCTGGGTCTGGCGGCTGGCGGCGAACAGACTGACGATGCCGAGTACGAGGATGCTGCCGATGAGCAGCGAGATCATCAGTTCGACGAGGGTGACGCCGCGTTGTGGTTTCCAGTCCTTGGTGCGCATCGTCGGTCTCACAGCCGGAAGTAGTAGCGGAAGGTGCGGAGGTTGTCGTCCTGACCGCGATTCGGTTCCTGCCACTGGAGGATGAGCTCGTACACGGGGTCGTCGGAGTCCCCAGTATTCGTCAGGGCAACCGTCGCGTTGGCGGGCAGGAGATCGGCGGTATTCGCCGCCCAGCGGGCGATGTCGGCATCCACCAACTGAGTCTCGGTACACGTGCTCTTATCACAAGCGCTGGCTTCTTGATCGTTGGCATACCCGGATAGAGTGGAATTGTCAGCGGGCTCATCGCCGTTACTATTGTCGATGGCCTCTTCATAATCCTCTGCGACGCCAGAGTTGACTCGGATACGCTCCTCGAGGTCCATGGCCTGGACGCTGGCCGCTGAGGTGAGATAGGCGCTGTGGCTGAAGGCGAGGGTGTTCACCTGCAGCGCCAGGACGCCAAGGAGACCGACCGAGAGCACCACCACGGCGATGAGTACCTCGATGAGGGTGAAGCCCTGTTGTCTTTGTCGATGGTTCATCGCTGGTCCCTCAGCTGCCGTCGCAGGGGTAGTCGCTGTCGCCTTCGCGATACGACGCGATCCTGCCGGCGCGGGTGACTTCCACACAGCGCGTGGCGATATCGACGCCGTCGTAGGTGAGCTCGTACTCCCGAGAGTTGCCGTCCTGGGACTGCCCCCGTGGGTTGAAGGTAACGTCGGAGTCATCATCGAGCTTCACGTTTTCATGCTTGGAGAACGTGCGGCTCTGGTCGCTGGCCGTGTCCGCGGCGTCTACGGTGATCCAGCCCTGGGCGGCCGAGTCGTCGATGGTTACTTCCCAGTCCTCCGCCTCGCGAACGGCCTGGCTGCGGGCGAAGGTGAGGGCACCGACAAGTTCATTGGTAGCCGAGGTCAGCCGGTTGCTCGCGATGGTCTGCTGGAACGAGGGCGTCGCGATCGCCGCCAGGATGGCGAGGATCACAATCGTAACGAGCAGCTCTATGAGCGTGAATCCGGAACTGGTTCTCATGATGATGAGGATATCAGGGGGATGAGACGCTGCCAGCACACGGTGATGGCCGGGACCAATTTCGCGATGAGCGTCACGGGACGCGTGGAAAACGGGCGGGATAGTCGACGGACGGTGCACATTACGGGCTGGCGCAGTCGTAGCCTTCCGTGCGGATGCGTCCGTTGCGGGAGAGTATCACCTTCCGTCCCTGGCCGCCGGTGCAGAAGCGTGCGGTCCCCGCAAGAAACGCACCGCTGGTCTGGCGGGGCAGGCCATCGGCGCCGAACCGGACATAGCCGTCCCCGGGGTAGTTGGCGGTTACGGTGGTATCAGGGGTCGGCCATGCACGGAGGGTCGCCGCCGAGTCCGACGGGTCCGTGGTGATGAGCCAGCCGTCGGCGAAGGTCGCGGCATTGTCGCAGGACTGGCCGTCGGCGGAGGGGCAGAGGACCACAACGGCGGCGTCGCGCACGGCGCGGCTTCGAGTGCCGTGGAGGGCGGCGATGAACTCGTTGGTGGTGGTGGTCAGGCGGATGCGGTCCAGCAGCCGGGCGAAGGAGGGCGCCGCCATGCTGGCGAGCACCGCGATGACCGCGATGGCCACCAACAGTTCGACGAGGGTGAATCCGCCGTTGCGTTTCATAGCGCCCTCCCTGGCGCCGGCGCCACGTCCCTGTGGCGATGGGCGTCAGCATAGCCCATGCCCTCTGGATCAACAAAGCCGGTCCGGAGGACCCGGTGGTCGGGATCGCGCGCCCGGCGGTCCGCGATCGGGATGACGGGGGTATCAATAATGCGTCACTATGTGACGAGAACGGCAGGACCAGTGGGTGCCATGGAAAACGAACAAGGAAAACGTCGAGATGCCCGGGGCTTCACC
Source organism: Arhodomonas sp. SL1 (assembly GCF_052060015.1). Taxonomy (NCBI): domain Bacteria; kingdom Pseudomonadati; phylum Pseudomonadota; class Gammaproteobacteria; order Chromatiales; family Ectothiorhodospiraceae; genus Arhodomonas; species Arhodomonas sp. SL1. The sequence goes on from NZ_JBPODZ010000031.1 coordinate 2,869, forward strand.
CTCATCGAGGTCATGATCGTGGTGGTGATCGTCGGCATCCTCGCCGCCATCGCCTATCCCGGCTATCAGGATTACATGCGGAATTCGCAGCGCGCTGAGGCCCGATCGGAACTGCTGCAGGCTGCACAAAGGCTAGAGCGCACTTACACGGCGGAGAACGAGTACTCAGCCGACAACACGACATGGTTTGATGGTGATGATGGCTATTGGTCAGTGGAGGTCAACATCACGGACGGTGGCCAGGGTTACGAGCTCACTGCCAATAAGAGCGGCGGGATCACGGATAATACCTGCGACGGAAATATGACGCTGGACCAGGCCGGCAACCGTGACCCGGATGACTGTTGGTAAGATTGGCCTGACGGCATGGTGCCGTTCGGGATCACCGATCGCAGCCGGGCGGTGGCGCTTGTCCACCGCTGGCACGCTGGACTATACTTCGCTCCCTCACAAGCCGGCGTAGCTCAGCTGGTAGAGCAACGCATTCGTAATGCGTAGGTCCGCGGTTCGAGTCCGTGCGCCGGCACCAGGCAGATCAAGGGGTTAGGTCGATAGGCCTGACCCCTTTCTCTTTACTGGGGGTCGAAATCGTGACTCCGATGCCCGCTACTTACATGCTCTAAACAAATCCCGCACAGGACGTTCTGTGGCAACCGTTTTCGGTGAGGATGCGCTGGACAGGCTTACGGTAATCGTCGGCGCCGCCGGGCTGCGAACACGGGTACTGGCGTGGGCAATCAGCTCCACGGGTACGTCCACACCGTCGTCGAGGTCCCCGCCGGCCTCCAACAGATCAGGGATGGCCCCGGGCAGCTTTAATGAATGGGGCTTTGCCAGTCGCACGCTGGATACCACACTTGCGTTGATGGACGCCAGCTGACGAGAGATGCCGCCATGATCCGCCAGACCAAGATCGTCGCCACCATGGGGCCGGCCACGGCAGAGCAGCCGGTGCTTGCGGGGATCGTCGAGGCGGGGGTGGATGTCGTTCGACTGAACCTCTCCCATGGCAGTGCCGAAGACCACCGGCGTAATGCGGCCAATCTGCGCCGCAGCGCCGATGACGCGGATCGCCTCGTGGGACTGCTGTGCGACCTGCAAGGGCCGAAGATCCGCGTGGAAGGCTTTCGGGAGGGGCCAGTCCAGCTCGAGGCGGGAGCGCCGTTCTATCTCGATCCTGCGCTGGATCCGCAGGCGGGGACGGTCGAGGGAGTCGGGGTCGCCTACCAGGGGCTGCCCGGCGATGTGGCGCCCGGCGACACGCTGTTGCTGGCCGATGGTTTGATCCGCCTGCGGGTCGAGGGGATCGAGGGTACGCGCATCCACACCCGCGTCGAGATCGGTGGTGTGCTCTCCGAGCGCAAAGGGATCAACCGCCTGGGCGGCGGCCTTTCCGTGCGCGCACTGACGGATAAGGATCGCAAGGATATCGAACTGGCGGCCGAGCTCGAGGCGGACTACCTGGCGGTGTCGTTCCCGCGCGATGCCCATGATATTGAGGAGGCCCGCGAGCGGTTGCGGGCCGCCGGCGGGGACGCGGGTATCGTCGCCAAGATCGAGCGCCGCGAGGCCCTGGATGCGCTGCCGGAGATCATGGACGCCGCCGACGCGGTGATGATTGCACGGGGCGATCTGGCCGTGGAGATCGGCTACGCGGAGCTGCCCGGTGTGCAGAAGCGCATCATGCGCCTCGCTCGTCAGCGCGACTGCGTGGTCATCACCGCGACGCAGATGATGCAATCCATGGTCACCAGCCCGGTGCCCACCCGTGCGGAGGTCCTGGATGTCGCCAACGCCGTGATCGATGGAACGGATGCCGTCATGCTCTCCGATGAAACGGCGGTAGGGCAGTATCCGGTGGCAACGGTCAAGGCCATGGCGGAAGTCTGTATCGGTGCCGAGAATTCCGTGGATACGCCTTCGACGCCACCCTCGACAGCCCTCGACAGCCCGCTCCATCGCATCGATGAGACCATCGCCAAGACCGCCATCGTCGCCGCCAATCGATTGTCCGTGGCCGCCATCGCCGCACTCACTGAATCCGGCTCGACGGTGATGTGGATGTCGCGCATCGGCACCGGCATCCCCATCTATGCGTTGTCCGAGCAACCGCGCACGCGTACCCGCGTAACCCTCTTTCGCGGTGTCCTTCCGGTGAGCTTTGATCCCACGGTGCGCGACCAGGGGGTGGTGGACGGCGAGGTCGTGGAGCGGTTGCGCGAGATGCACGCCCTCGAGGCCGGCGAGTTGGTGATGATTACCAAGGGGGACCTTGCCGGTGTCCGAGGTGGCACCAATGCTATGAAGATCGTTTCGGCCTAGCTCCGGTTCCTATGAAGAGGCCATCACCGGTGTATGCCCTGTTGCGGTATCCGATAAGAAGGATAAAGTGGCCCAATGGGTAAGGAGCGCCGGAGGCAGCGTCGCCAGGAAGTTCCGAGTTCGCATGCCGAGTGGGCTCCCCGTCGGCGCCGCGCAATTGGCCTTGGTGTCTACGTGGTGGTCGTCCTGCTGGCCCTCATCGGCATCGGGCTGACCGTGTTGGCGCTGGAAATCCAGTCGGGCGTGCGTGCCTATGTCACCGGCGAGAGCCAGTGGTCCAAGGGGCAAAAGGAAGCCGTTTACCAATTGGAGCGCTTTGCCAGCACGGGGGAGGTGAGTGACCTAAAGGAAGCCCGTGAAGCGCTACAGGTCCCGTTGGCCGACCGGCGGGCGCGGCTCGCTATGGAGCGGCAGCCGCCGGACCGGGAAGCAGCGATCCGGCATTTTATCGAAGGGCGCAATCACCCTGATGATGCCCCTCGGATGGTATGGCTTTTCCTCTACTTCCGCGGCGCACCCTATCTCCGGGATGCCGTGACCTACTGGCGCGAGGCCGATGCTCATATCCTGCGCCTTGCGGCCATGGCGGATGCAATGGAAGCGCATTTCGAAGCCGGCCGGTTGGATCCTGGCACCCTAGATGAGCTGCGTGAGGAATTGAGTCGAATAGCAAAGGACGTACGCCCCCTGCAGGACGGATTCTCGGATGCGCTGGGCGAGGGTTCCCGATGGATCGGCCGCTGGCTCAAGGCCGCCGTGGCAGCCGCGATTGCCGCGCTGGCGCTTATTACCAGCCTCGTTTTCCATTGGGCTACCCGTCGTATCGCCGATTCCGAAATGAGGTTTCGCGACACATTCGAACAAGCGGCCACGGGCATGGCACAAATACGACCGGAAGGTACCCTGGTGGCCGTCAATAACGCCTTCTGCGAGCTTCTGGGCTACTCGCCTAACGATCTGGTCGGGAGGTCCCTATCGGAATTCCTGTGCGCGGACCAAGATCCCGGCAGCCTCCATCGCTTCCTCGCGGGCGGCGGTGATCGGCAAAAGCAAGAGTACCAGCTCATTAGTCGGAACGGTGCCAACCTATGGTGCAAACTCTCGGTTTCACAGGTTGATACGGCGTGGGGCGGCCGGCAGCACCTGATTCTCGGGGTCGAGAACGTCACCGAGGCAAGAGAGCTGATGCAAGTGCTGCATTATCAGGCGCGCCATGATGCACTCACGGGGGTGGTGAATCGCCGGGAGTTTGAGGAACAGCTCGAACGAGGCCTTCGCCATGCCCGGGAGCATGGGACGCAGCATGCCGTTTGTTTCATCGACCTGGATCAGTTCAAAGTCGTGAATGATCGATGCGGCCATTTGGCCGGAGACGAAGTCTTGCAGGAAGTCGCGCGACTGTTGCGAGGCGAACTTCGTCATACCGACGTTCTGGCCCGACTCGGTGGTGATGAGTTCGGCGTCATCCTGTGGGATTGTGACGAGGGTGCCGCCATTGCCGTCGCGGAAAAGCTACGGCATGTGGTCCGGGGGTACGTGTACAGCTCCGAGGAAACGACGGTTCGCCTCGGAGCAAGCATCGGCTGCGTCGCCGTCGACCGGTCGGTGTTCAATGTTGAGGATGTGCTGCGAGCCGCTGATGCGGCCTGCTATCTCGCCAAGGAGTACGGTCGGGATCGGGTCGTTCCCTATTCTCCGGGCGATCATGATCTGCAAGGGTTGAGTCCCTAACTCGGGGTGTTGTAGGGGTTTTGGGGGCCGTTCAGGGGGTGCCCTTCACCACCATGGAGCGAACCGCGTAGTCGCCACCGTCGTTGACCATTACGACGCCACGAAACGGATCGGTGAAACCGCGGTCCGTCACCTGGATCAGCGACTCTCCATCGAGGTCGATCTGCATGCGCCCGTCCCTGTCCCGGGTCCAGAGGATCGCGTGGGTGGCGCCGTCCTCGATGTCTACCTCACCCTGGTAGCCCCGGTTCCACAGGTTAAGGCCGTGAGAGGTGGTATTTGCGGCCTTGGGGCTCTGTCGGATCAGTGACTTAAGCG
>NZ_JBPODZ010000032.1:0-6985 GCF_052060015.1 Arhodomonas sp. SL1
ACCGTCGGACTCTCCCCAGGCCCCCGGCGGACTGCGCTGCGCTCCGTCCGCCCTACCCGTCAGTCGGCCGCCATGCCTTCGTGCGGTAGGGCGGATCCAGGCCGAAGGCCGGAATCCGGCAGCCTCCCGGCGGACCGCGCTGCACGCCGCTCCTCCTCCGCCACCTCCTTACCAGCCCATGGCGGAGGAGGTGGAGCGGCGCGGATCGGCGGCGCCGTGGAAGCGGCCTTCCTCGTCGATGAGCACGGACTGGATGGCCCCCATGGCACGATCTACTCGCACCTCGTGGCCCATCTCCTCGAGCAACCGCACGGTATCCGGGCTGATCCCCTGCTCCACGCGGATGTGATCCGGCAACCACTGGTGATGCACCCGGGGCGCGGCGCCGGCGGACTGGACATTCATCTCATGGTCGACGACGTTAGAGATAACCTGCAGCGTTGTGGTGATAATCCGCGAGCCGCCGGGGCTGCCGGTGACCAGAAAGTTGCGACCGTCCTTCTTCACGATGGTCGGCGACATGGACGAGAGCATCCGTTTGCCCGGCTCGATCTTGTTGGCCTCGCCGCCGATGAGCCCGTATGCGTTGGGCACGCCGGGCTTGGCGGAGAAGTCGTCCATCTCGTTGTTGAGCAGGAACCCGCCCCCGTCCACCACCAGCCCGGAGCCGTAGCTGAAGTTGATGGTGTAGGTGTTGGACACCGCCAGGCCGTCGCTGTCTACGATGGAGAAATGGGTGGTCTCGTTCGATTCATAGGGCCAGGGGTCGCCCGCGTTGATGGCCTCGGCGAGCGTCGCACGGTCCGCGTCGATGGTCGCGCGTAACTCGTCGGCGTAAGCCTTGCTAGTGAGGCCGCCCAACGGCACCTCCACGAAGTCCGTGTCCCCCAGATACTCGGCGCGGTCGGCGTAGGCCCGCTTCATGGCCTCCGCCATGCGGTGGATGCTGCGCGCCGAGTTGTGCCCGGAGCCGGCCATGTCCCAGCCCTCGAGGATGTTGAGGATCTGCACGATATGGGTACCGCCGGAGGATGGCGGGCCCATGGAGTAGACATCGTAGCCCCGATAGGTACCGTGCACCGGCTCCCGGACCACCGGCTCGTAGGCGGCCAGGTCCTCGGCGGTCATCCGCCCGCCGTGCCGCTGAATGGTCTCGACGATGAGCTCGGCGGTTCGGCCCTGATAGAACTCCCGCGGACCGCGCTCGGCGATGCGCCGCAGGGTGGCGGCCAGCGCCGGTTGCCGGAAGATCTCACCCTCGGTGTAGGGGCTGCCGTCCGCCTTGAAGAATTTCTCCCGCGTCGCCGGCCAGCGCTTGAGCCGGTCTGCCGCGTCGCGCAGCCCCTGCTCAAAGCGCGCCGGCACCGCGAAGCCCTCCTCCGCCAGCTCGATGGCCGGCGCCAGGGCCTCGGCCAGGGGAATGCTGCCATAGCGCTCCAGGGCCAGGGCGAAGCCCGCCACGGTACCCGGCACCCCGGAGGCATCGGCGCTGAAGCGCGAGCGCTCCGGGACCACCTCGCCGTCCTCGTCCTGGAACATGGTCTCGGTGGCCGCGGCGGGGGCGGTCTCGCGGTAATCGATAGAGATCACCTCACCGCTCGCCTCGTCGGAGATCAACATGAAACCGCCGCCGCCGATATTCCCGGAGCGCGGCTGGGTCACCGCCAGGGCGAAACCCGCGGTCACCGCCGCGTCCACGGCGTTACCGCCATCGGCGAGCACGTCCCGGGCGACCCGCGAGGCCAGGTGATGGCTCGTGGCCACCATGCCGTTGTCCGCGCTCACCGGCGAGAAGCGCTCGCCCTCGAGGATGGCCCGTTCAGCGGCCGCAAAACCCGCATCGCTGACGAGCAGGCCCACCAACAGGATCAGGGCGGCTGCCCGTGGCATCGTCTTTGTCATCGGACTTCCCAAGGCCTTCGGACGTCTTCGAACCGTACTGGTACCATGAACCGGCCGTCTTGGGATACGGGTAGCCGGGCTGAGGAAGGAATGCTGCGGATCTCCAACAACGTGGCGATACCCGAGGACGAGATCGAGCTGCAGGCGATCCGCGCCCAGGGAGCCGGCGGGCAGAACGTGAACAAGGTGGCCAGTGCCATCCACCTGCGCTTCGATATCCACGCCTCGTCGCTGCCGGCCTCCTACAAGGAGGGGCTGCTAGCCTTGCAGGACCGGCGGATCAGCGGGGATGGCGTGGTGGTGATCAAGGCCCAGCGCTATCGCAGCCAGGAGAAGAACCGCGAGGATGCCCTGGAACGGCTGCAGGAACTTGTCCGAAGCGTAGCGCGGACGGAGAAGCAGCGTGTCCCTACGCGGCCGCCCCGCCGGGCCAAACGCCGTCGCCTGGAGCACAAGGCCCGCCACGGCCACAAGAAGGCGCTGCGCCGGCCACCGCCACGGGAGTAAACGGTCCCCGCGCCGTGGCCATGGCTGTGCTAGCGTACGGAGAACGGTCCATGGACAGGCTCACTATGCAGGAACCGATTCAGAGCGCAGCAGCCTCGTCGACGGCGCGCCGGCGCGTCACCGAGCTCGTCGGCCAGGCGGCCGAGGCGATCCGCGAGGAGCTCGGCCGCGATACCCGCATCATCTGGTTCGGCTCGTGGGTGTCCGGCCACGCCGTGGATCGATCCGACATTGACCTCGCAATCGAGCCAGCGCAACGGCTGGACCCACCCCAGCGGGAACGGTTACGAGAACGGCTCGAGGCGCTGCCGACCCTGTATTCCTTCGATCTGGTGATGCTGCCCGAAGTCGCGTCCCGGCTTCGCGGGGAAATCGAGCGCAACGGCACCGAGGTATGAGCACGGTCGTCGACAGTCTAAAAAGGCCCTGCAACGGCTGCGCGAGGCACTGCAGGCGCCGGAATCCGATCTCGTACGCGATGCCAGTATTCAACGCTTCGAATTCACCTTCGAGCTTGCGTGGAAGGCGGTCAAGGATGAGGCACGGGATCTGGGGCTCGAATGCCGCTCGCCGAAGGCCGGAATCCGCCGGTCGGGATGGCGGACTGCGCTGCGCTCCGTCCGCCCTACGGGCTTGCCGCACGGTGTCGTAGGGCGGATGCAGGCCGAAGGCCGGAATCCGCCGGTCGGGACGGCGGAGTGCGCTGCGCTCCGTCCGCCCTATGGGTTGCCGCACGGTGTCGTAGGGCGGATGCAGGCCGAAGGCCGGAATCCGCCCCGGTCAGCGGGCGAGGTAGCGGTAGGCGAACATCCCGCCGATCAGGCCGATGACGAAGACCACTGGCACCACACTGCCCATGGCCAGGGCGGCGATGCCCGGCCCCGGACAGAAACCGGCGATGCCCCAGCCGATGCCGAAGATGGCGGCGCCGCCGACCAGGCGGGTATCGATGTCCCGTCGGGTCGGAATTTGGAAGCGCTCGGCGAACACCGGCGCCGGCCGCCGTAGCACGAAGCGGAAGCTGATCAACGTGGTGATCACCGCCCCGGCCAGCACGAACACCAGGGTCGGGTCCCAGCGGCCGAAGACGTCCAGAAAACCGAGCACCCGGGCCGGATCGGTCATCTGGGCGATGGCCAGGCCGGCGCCGAAGAGCAGCCCGGCGATGACGCTTACCAGGTAATTCATGACGCCACCCCCAGCACGTGCCGGACGACGAACACGGTGATCACCGCGGTCAGCACGAAGGTGATCACCGCCACCAGCGAACGCGGCGACAGCCGACCGAGGCCGCAGACGCCGTGGCCGCTGGTGCAGCCCCCGCCCAGCCGGGTGCCGAAGCCCACCAGCAGGCCCGCGCCGAGCACCGCCCACAGCGGCAGGCCGCTGTGCAGGGTCGCCCGCGCCGGCCAGGTGACATACATGGCGCCGGCCCCGACGATTAGCCCCGCCAGGAACAGCAACCGCCACCAGCGCTCGCCGCCGCGCTCCTCCATGGCGCCGGCGGCGATGCCGGTGATCCCGGCGATGCGACCGTTGAGCCACAGCAGCAGCGTAGCGGCGAGGCCGATGAGGACCCCGCCCAGCAGGGCGGGGAGCGGGTCAAAAGCGACGATGGTCAAGCGTCACCACCTCCATAGCTCTGGCTGAAGTAATCCGGCCGGTTCAACGGCACCTTGATATAGGATACGTCGTTGCCCTCCGCCGGCGGCAGCTGCCCGGCCCGGATGTTGACCTGCACGGACGGGATGATCAGCCGGGGCAGGTCCAGGGTCCGGTCGCGGGCCTCGCGCCGCTCGACGAACTCCTGCTCGGAGACCCCGTCGCGGACGTGGATGTTCCCTTGCCGCTCGTCGCCAATGGTGGTCTCGTTGCGGTACTCGCGGCCATTGGGGCGGTAGTCGTGGAGCACGAACAGCCGCGTCTCGTCCGGCAACTCATAGAGCCGCATGATGGACTGGTACAGCGTCGAGGCGCTGCCTCCGGGGAAATCGCAGCGGGCGGTGCCGCCATCGGGCATGAACAGGGTATCCCCGCAGAAGGCCGCGTCGCCGATGACGTAGGTCAGGCTGTCCGAGGTGTGGCCCGGCGTGGGGATGGCCTTGGCCTCGATGTTGCCGACCTGGAAGGTCTCGTAGTCCTCGAAGAGGTGGTCGAACTGGGAACCATCGGGCAGGAAGCCGCGCTCGAGGTTGTAGACCTCGCGGAAGTGGTTCTGCACCACGCGGATGCCGGCACCGATGCCGGTGGTGCCGCCGAGCTGGTCACGGATATAGGCACCCGCGGCGAGGTGATCGGCGTGGGCGTGGGTCTCGAGCACCCACTGCACGGTCAGGCCCTGCTCGCGGATGAAGGCGATCATCTCGTCGGCACTGTCGGTGGCCGTCAGGCCGTTGTTCTCGGTGTAGTCGAGCACCGAGTCGATGACCGCGGCCTGCTTGGTTTCCGGGTCCCAGACCACATAGGAGAAGGTGGACGTGGGCTCGTGGAGAAAGTGCTTGACTTCAGGACGGGCGCTCATGGAACACCTCCGTATGGCCGTCTCAAAATGTAATAAGCATATTACCTTCAAATATATTACACTGCCAGGCCAACGTTTCGATCGAGCCCATACACCCAAGCTATGAACCGTCGCCCATGAAACCGCGACTGCCACTGATCGAAAGCCTGCGGGGCTACAACCGGGCCACCTTCTCCGACGACCTCACTGCCGGGATCATCACCGCGATCCTGCTGGTACCCCAGGGTATGGCCTACGCCCTGCTCGCTGGCCTGCCCGCGGAGCAGGGCCTGTACGCCAGCATCATACCGCCGGCGGTTTACGCCCTGTTCGGCACCAGCCGAACGCTGGCGGTGGGTCCGGTAGCGGTGGCCGCGCTAATGGTTGCGGAGGCCCTGTCCTCCTACGCCGGCGACGACCCCCAGCAGTGGATCACCGGCGCCTCCATACTGGCCGCCGAGGTGGCCATCATCCTCGGGGTCGGCGGGATGCTGCGGGCCGGCCGTCTGGTCAGCCTCATCGGCCACCCGGTGCTGTCCGGATTCACCAGCGCCGCCGCGGTGCTCATCATCATCAGCCAGCTGGGCACCATGCTCGGCATCGACGCCCCCCGCGGCGATGCCCTAACGATGCTCGCCGGCCTTGGCGCCGGGCTGGACAACCTCTCCGTCGCTACCCTCACCACCTCGGCGATCGCGGTGATCGCGCTGGTGCTCGCCCGCTCGCCGCTGCAACGGGGGCTGACCCGCCTGGGCCTGGCCCGACGCAGCGCCGCGCTCGCCTCCCGGGCGGCACCACTGGCGGTCGTGATCGTCGCCTCCGCGATCATGGCGGTGGTCACGGGTAAGGGAGGGGCACCGGTGAACGTGGTGGGCGATATCCCCGCCGGCCTGCCTATGCCGGGCCTGGATTTCCTCGCCGCCCCCGGATGGGTGGAGCTCGCCCCCTCGGCGGTGCTTATCGCGCTCATCGGCTACGTGGAGAGCGTCACCGTCGCCAAGGTGCTCGGCGGTCGCCGCCGCGAGCGGGTCGCCGCCAACCAGGAGCTCCTGGCCCTGGGCGCCGCCAACCTGGGCTCGGCGATGGTGGGCACCATGCCGGCGGCCGGGGGGTTCTCCCGCTCGGTGGTGAACTTCGACGCCGGCGCCCGCACCCAGGTGGCGGCGCTGATCACCGCGGCCCTCGTGGCGGTGGTAGCGGCCTTCTTCACCGGCTGGTTCGCCTACCTGCCCAAGGCCGTGCTCGCCGCCATCATCGTGGTGGCGGTGTGGCAGCTCATCGACTTCCGCGGCGCCATCTCGACCTTCCGTTTCGACCGCGGCGATGGTGCCACATTGCTGGCGACCGTGGCCGGAGTCCTCGGCTTCGGCCTGGAGCCCGGCCTGGTGACCGGGATCGCCCTGTCGCTGTTCCTCTACGTCTGGCGCAGCAGCCGACCCCACATTGCCGTGGTCGGCCGCATCCCGGGCACCGAGCACTTCCGTAACATCGACCGCCACGACGTGGTCTGCGACCCCCAGCGGGTCATCATTCGCATCGACGAGAACATCTACTTCGCCAACGCCGACGCGGTGCGCGACTTCGTCCTCGCCGCGGTGGACCATCACCCGCAGGCCGAGGCCCTGGTGCTGGTGATGAGCTCGGTGAGCTACATCGACTCCAGCGGCCTGGAGATGCTGGAGGCGCTGCACGCCGACCTGGAGGCCCAGTCCGTGGACCTTCACCTCGCCGAGGTGAAGGGTCCCGTGGCGGATCAGCTGGGGCAGACGCACTTCTGGGAGGCGGTGGCCCCGGAGCGGGTCCACCTGAGCGTCGCGCAGGCTGTGGACGCTCTGGGCGGGGACCGGGAGGCGCCTTGCCGGCATACCACCGGCGGTGCTTGAGCGATAGTTGTCGCCCGTGGAGCGAATGCAGACCGGAGGGCGGTGGTCGGCGGACTTCGTCCGCCCTACGTGGCCGGGGCGATCTGGGGTGTGGCGGCATAGTCAGGCGGACTTCGTCCGCCCTGATATGGATTGACCTGTCAACGTTTGCGATTCGTTTCTCTTCGTTGTCTCCGGTCTCCTGGTTGTTGGT
>NZ_JBPODZ010000033.1:0-5112 GCF_052060015.1 Arhodomonas sp. SL1
ACGACAACCGCTTCGGCTAGCGCTACCCCGAGGCCTTCCTCACTGCCCGGTCAAGACGGCCGGAAATGAACGCTTACTCCTTTGCAGCCTTCCGACCCAGGGTCACTCGGCCCTCGGCAAGCAGGGCGCGCAACTCCGGGAGCCCCATGGCCGCCGACCAGAGCGGCGCCCAGAACTCGTGGCGCGGATTCTTCTCGTCGCTCGCCGCGGTACTGCCTGTGCCGGCCGCGGTGGTCCGCACCGTGAACGGGTAGCTGAGTGCGCTACCGGCAGCGCTCTCCAGCCGCTTGGTAGCGGCGGTCGCGAACAGGAGGGCGCCCTCGAGCATCAGGATGAAATCCCAAGGGTTCACCGGCGGTTTGTCGGCATCGAAACCACTGACCTGATTGGGTCCTCCCGCAGCACCCGGGGCAAACTGGCCAACACTGGATGAGGGTAAGTTAGGGGCTCCTGTGGCGAATAAGCTATCCGTAAGCCAATCAGCTGCCCCTTTCCTGGGTGCGCCGCTGATAGGGTCAATGACTGTTACAAGTCGCTGCATAAAGTTATTGGTGAAGTCCAAGTTACCGTCGGTGCCTCCGGTTCCCCACAAAGGCGGATACTTGGTTTCCTCATTTGCGAGAACCAGCAGGGAATCGAGGGCCCTTACACCTTCTTCGGGAAATTGCGAACGCAATCGCGCGATCAATCGATCCTTTCGCATTGCCTTGGGCGCTTCGTCCAAGTCCATTTCGGCGAGTGCTGTCTTCGCCAGATCGATTACTCGCTGAAGGTTGCGGAAACGCGTAGTGGTAGCTCGATGGATTTGATCAAGCGTCCGAGTTGCTTGCGTTGGTTGATCTCGTATCCCTGTCTTTTTCTTCTTACCCGTTTTAGGATCTTTTTCATTTAGTTTTCCTTCTCGAAAGAAGAATCCACTGCCGCCGTTCCAGGGCGCAAGCACCGGCGTAGGGCGGTACTCCTCCAGCAGGAACCGGCGCAGGCCAGGGGCGTCCAGACGGCTGCAGAGGACGAACTGCTCGTCCTTCCAATAGCCACGGGCATCGGGATCGGCCTGCTCGGCCACCAGGCGCAGGACCCCCAGGGCCTTGAGATAGCCGGCCAGGGGGATGGGGCCGCAGCCGGGCAACGGCACCTCGTGGATGCCGGTGGCATCGGTTCCGCTGGAAGTGATCGCATCCCGGTCGCGTTCTCGCTGTTCAATCATTACTGCCCTCCCGGCATTCCTCGTACCTTGCCAGCTTCATTGCTCCGCCTCCCGGGCCGAGGCCCGCCAGTCGGCGATGCGAACCAGCGCCTCCTCCCAGGCCAGGCGGAAGGGCCCGAATTCATCGAGAAGGCGGTGGGTCCGCTCGCTCCACGAGGGGCCCTGAGGGCCGCTTCCGAGCCGCATGAGATCCAGCCGGAGTGTCACCGGCTCCAGGTGTTCCCCGTCGAAATCCAGTGCCGGCAGGGTATCCCCGGCCCAGATGCCGCGAGCGAAGAGGGTCTCGGGATCGGGGGGCTCCTGCTCATCGGGGAGGGCCCGCAGACCCAGCCGCACGCGACCGTGATGGGCCGCAATGAGGTAGGCGATTCGGTCGCGCTCGATGGGTTCCAGCCCGACCCCGTCCTCTTCCAGCCAGGCCAGGGCCGAGGCCAGCTCGTGGCGGAAGCCGGGGCGTTGCTCCCGTTCACCGTCTTCTCTCAGGCGGTGGTAATCGGGCCGACCGGGACGATCGGATTTCGCCCAGGGGCCCTCGATATCCGCCGTGGGATCGAAACCGAGGCCGCGCTGGAAGGCCTCGTGGGCCTTGCCCACGTCGTGCCAGCGTGCCGCCGTCTCCAGCGGTCCGCGCTGTTCGTCGGGTATCTCCAGGGTGCCGGCGAGTTCGGCCATGGCCCCGGCCACATCGGCCAGGTGCTCCGGCAGGGGGACCCGCCGGCCGATATGGGTGAGGAGGTCGCTCCCGTACCCCTCGGCCTCGTTACCTGCCGTCGCCGCCATTCCGGCTACTGGTCCATCCTGGCCGGGGACAAACCCCTTGTCGGGGTCGTACCCCCCATCGGCCAAGGCGAGCAGAACGGTCTGCCCCGGGCGGATTTCATCCGCACGGACGGCGACCCATCGACCCGCGCTCCCACGGCCGGCTATGGGATCCAGTCGCCAGGCGAGGCGGCCTTCCCGTCCGAGCAAGCGCTTCCGGGGGGCAGACAGCTTCCTGGTCAGATGGTCGCGCAACTGCGCCACGGAGACGTTGCACAGCTCTGCCCGGCCGGGGGGCGCCTGTTCGGCCGCTTCTTCATCCCCGGCCACCTCCCGCCAGAAGACCTGAACCGGGGGCGTTCCGGTGTCTCGAACGAACGGGGAGATATCCACGTCGAAGCCGGAGAGATCCGGATCGGTATTGAAGAGATCGAGGAGATCCCGGCGGCGCAGGACCTGGGTGGTCGCCGGGGACTCCGTGACCGGCGGCAGATCGGCCGGGGCAGCGGAGGCAGCGGTGCGGAGCTGTTCCCGGCCCTGTGCCAGCGGGCCGGGTTCGTAGGGCAGCGCGAGATCGCTGACCTCTTCGTCCAGGTCGATCCAGCGGATTCGGGCCTCGTCGAATCGCCCCGCCCGATTGCAGCGGCCAAAGCGTTGCACTAGGGAGGCCCAGGGGGCCAGCTCGGTAAAGAGGACGCGGCTGTCCAGGTCCACCCCCGCCTCCACCGCCTGCGTGGCAACGACGATGCGCCCCGCCTCCCCCACGGGCTGGTGAAGGCGATGTTCGATGGCCGAACGTTCCGCCGGACGGAAACGCGCATGGAGCAGCAACCGCTCGGCCTCGCTGCCCTCGAGAGCGTCGTAGAGCGCCTGGGCGCGTTCCACTCGATTGACGATGACCAGGGTCTGTTCGCCCGCGCAGTGGGCCTGGCGGATCTCGTCGGCCAGGGAACGGATGTACTCGGCCACGGCCGGCTTCCTGGCCTCGGCGAGTTGCGTCTGCGCGGGGGCCAGCTCCTTGGCCGCACCGACTCGTTGCCTGACCGGCTCTTCGGCTCGATCGGCCTTGTCCAGCTCCAGCCGCTGCAGCCCGCTCTCGCGATGAGGCCGGAAATCCACCGTATCCAGCCAGTCCTCGCGCAGGGTCGCGGAAACCCAGGTACTCCGGGCCGGAGCTGCCACTCCCAGATCCCGCCGGAAGGCCTCCAGCTGGGTGGCAGTCGGCAGCGCCGGGCCCATGAGCTGCACCTCGTCGAAGACCCAGAGGCTGTCGTTGTGCAGCAGGCCGTAGTGGACCGGCCACTGGTAGCGGCTCATGCCGTAGCCACGCATGAGGGCGCGGGATAGCAGCATATCCTGGGTGCCCACCAGGATCGCCTCCTGCTCCGGATGGCTGGCCCAGCTCGCCTGCCTCAGGTCCGGTTCCCCGCCCATGAGGGTATGAACGGCCATCGTGCCCGGTTCCCCGGGCTCGCCGAGCACGCCGAGTTTCTGCAGCCAGGTTCGAGCGTTGTCGACGGTCTGTTCCACCAGGACCCGCATGGGCAGACACCAGACCAGGCGGCGCGGTATGCCGGCCTCGGGTGTGGCGCGTTCGCCCCCGGCGCGGATGCCCCGGCGATAGGCCCAGGCCAGTGTGATTGCGGCTGTCTTGCCTAGCCCCGTGGGGACGTTGACCAAATCGGGCCAGAGACCCTCCGCGAGTCGACGCTGATACGGGTATGGGACGAGGTCCGCCTCGTCCATGGCCTGCCGAAAGAGTGCGGTGTAGTCGTTCATGCGGTCCTCGCGGAATGAGCTGGTTTCCCCGGTCGGCCGCCTGGTCGAACGGGCCTTGTGACGTCCTATGCGTTCGCAAGCAGCGTGACTTCGAGTTCGATCCGTTGCCACGGGCTTTGCGCTGCCCGTAGCTCGACGATCGTTGCCTCCAGCCGCTGGCCACGGTCCAGCATCTGGCTGATGGCGGTGTTTTCGCGTCTGGGGATGTACCCGAGCTTTCGTTCCCGCCATTTCACTGTTTCTACTACCGGCGGTGGCTCAGAGACTGCGCCACTGTATAAATCAACAGTATTGCGCCACGGCCCGGTGGAGCTTGTTCGCGACGTGTCGGCGTAACGTCTGCGGTGCAACTACCTCCGCGTCCGGCCCGTGGCGCAACACCTCCTGGATAAGCTCGGTGGGGTCGGAGTAGGGCACTTGCAGCTCCCAGCCGCCGTCGGCGGTCCACTGACCGATCTGGTCCGGGTGCCAGTGCTCGTCGGCGACCCAGCGCGCGGCGTGGGGGGAGAAGCGCAGCACGGCCCAGGATTCGGCGGTGCCGGTGAAGATGCCGAAGCTCGCTCGCAGGTAGCGGTCGTGGTCGTCGGTGTCCAGGTCCCGGGTGGGTTCGTCGAGGATGGCGGCCTCACGGATCCGGTCCAGCGAGAAGATGCGTAGGGCCTCGCGGTCCGTGCACCAGGCCGAGAGGTACCAGTTGCCCCGGTAGTGGAGGAGCTGCTGTGGGTGGACTCGCCGCCGGCTGACCTCGTCGCGGGCGCGGGCGTGGTAGGTGAAGGCGAGCTGCCGCCGGGAGAGGGTGGCGTCCGCCGCCGGCGTGAAGGCCTCGCCGGGTGTGGCCCGGCTGGTGACCCGGTCGATGCGCACGCGCCGGGCGAACTCCTCGGCGTCGGTGACGCTGTCGCCGAGCAGGCGCCGGATCCGGCCGCGTAGCGGGCCTATGCGGTCGCGGAGCACGCCGGGCTGCACGGCCTCGAGGAGCTGCTCGCTCGCCAGCAGCGCGTAGAGCTCGCTGTGGTTCAGCCACAGACCTGGCAGCTCGAAGGGGCCGTCCGCTTCGTCGTAGTGGTAGCCGTTGGCCTCGGGATCGTATGCAAGGGGCGCATCCAGCTGGTCGCGCAGGAACTGAATATCCCGCTTGATGGTGGCATCGGAGACCTCGAGGTGCTCGCGCAGGCGCTGGAAGGGGACGGGGTGCCGGCTGTCGCGCAGCAGGGCGTGGAGGCGGTAGATCCGTTCGGTTCGTGCCATGGGCGTCCCGGCCCGTCTTTCTTGATTCGTCCCGTGAACCTTAGAGGGTGTTTACAAATTAGACGGTTAGCCGCCGCATCAGCCGGCGTGCTTCGGTGAGCCAAACCCAGGCCTCAGCG
>NZ_JBPODZ010000034.1:0-4397 GCF_052060015.1 Arhodomonas sp. SL1
AGAGGACCTTGGCCATTATCCCAGCCTACAGCCCGACTCGGTACACGCGGGCGGGAATAAATCAGTGTTTCCTTAGCGGTGCGTTGAACTAAACCGCTTTGCGGTAGCCCCCTTCAAGTAACGTCTTTCGCGTCATCGAAGCACACTGTTCGTCGACCCATGTGGGTCATGAGCAGGAGTGACAGCGATGACTGCTTTGCGAGAGAAGATGATCGAGGCCATGCGCCAGCGTGGTTTCGCACAGCGCACCCACCGGACCTACCTGGCGGTGATCACGGATCTGGCACGCTATTTCCGGCGTTCGCCGGATGAGCTCGACGCCGACGATCTGCAACGCTTCTTCAACCATCTCGTCCAGGAGCGCGGTCTGTCGGCCGCGTCCTGTCGGGTCTATCTGCACGGCGTACGGTTTCTGTACCTGCAGGTGTTGCAATGGCCTTCGGTGGACGTATCGCCGGTCGTGCCCAAGGCGCCGCAGCGGATCCCGGAACTGCTGACCCGCGAGGAAGTGCGGCGGATCCTGACCGCCTGCACCAATCGGAAGCATCGAATGATGCTCGAATTGTGCTATGGCTGCGGAGTACGCGTGAGCGAGGTCTGTCGACTGCGGGTCGGGGATATCGATAGCCAGCGCGGCCAGCTGCGCGTCGCACAGGGCAAAGGCGGCAAGGACCGCATGGTCCTGCTGCCGGCGAGTCTGCTCGCTCGGTTGCGCGAGTACTGGCGTGCGTATCGGCCCCAGGAGTGGCTGTTCCCGGGCGCGTTGGTCCCGGATCGTCCGTTGCACGCCAGCGCCCCGCAGAAGGCCTTCACCCTGGCCAAGCGCCAGGCCGGCGTCGAGCGCGTGGGCGGCATCCACAGCCTGCGCCATGCCTATGCCACGCATGTCCTGGAACAAGGCCTGCCGGTTCACCAGCTCCAACGGCTGCTCGGCCATCGCAACGTCCAGTCGACGATGCGCTATATGCACTGGCTGCCGGGTCAGCAGGGGGCGTGTCAGGGCCACGCGGATCTGGTGGCCGCACTGGAGGTGGGTCATGACTGAGTCCGCCACCCTGCAACAGGCACTGGACCGTTTTTTGAACCCGAGCGGGCTCGATCTCCAGCGCCAGCGCGTGTGCGGCCACCTGCTGGCCTGCCGCACCGAGGCAATGGGCGGGATGGTCCTGCGCTGTGCGGATTGCGCCCACGAACAGCCGCGCTACTTCGGCTGCCGCGATCGCCACTGCCCGCAGTGCCAGGGCCGAGCCATGCGCCAGTGGGCCGAACGCCAGCAGGCGCAGATCTTGCCCGTGCGCTATTACCACGTCGTGTTCACCCTGCCGCACACGCTCAACGGCTGGGTCCAGTTGCATCCCGAGGTGATCCATCGGCTACTGTTCCACAGCGCCTGGCAGACCCTCCGGACCTTTGGTCGCGATCCCAAGCGCCTCGGTGGCGCGATGGGCATGAGCGCGGTGCTCCACACCTGGGGGCAGAACCTGAGCCAGCACGTGCACCTGCACTGCCTGGTCCCCGGCGGTGCGCTGGGCGACGACGGCGGCTGGCGGGCGGCGCGCAGCAACTACCTGTTCCCGGTACGGGCGCTGTCGCGCTACTTTCGCGGGCATATGGTCCGCGCCTTGCGTGCTGGCGCTGACGCCGGTGAACTGCACCGCGTTACCCGGCCCGGTGAAGTCGATGACCACCTCGATGCCCTGATGGCCGCCGAGTGGGTGGTCTACAGCAAGGACTGTCTCGAGCACACCGCGTCGGTGGTGGACTACCTGGCTCGCTACACGCGGCGCATCGCGATCAGCAATGCCCGCATCCTCGCCGTCGACGCGCGCCAGGTCGCCCTGCGCTACAAGGACTACCGCGACCGCAACCGACACAAACCGCTCGTGCTCGACGGCGAGGAGTTCGTGCGCCGCTTCCTGCTGCATGTCCTGCCCAAGGGGCTGATGCGGGTGCGTCATTACGGCTTTCTGGCCAATCGCTGCCGACGCCGGCGCCTCGCCCAGATCCGCCAGGCACTGGCCCTCGTCGACCCGGCCCCGGAGGCCGCCAACACGGCGTGCGCGAGCGAGGCGCGCTACACCTGCCCGCAATGTCGCAAGCCGGCCATGCGCAGGACCGGGGCGATTGTGGCCCGGCGGCCCCGGCGGCCCCCGCGGCGCCGGCCAGTGAATCCGAGGGCGCACCGCTATCGAGCATGACCTAACCCGCGCAGACGACCATCGATCCCGACACCCGGCCGCGTCACGGCCGATGGCCGCGCTCGCCCCAAGGTTGGATTTTCGCCATCAGGCACGCTACATTCCGCGTATTGAGCCCCGGAAGGACTCGGCACATGGCTCCCAGCATCCCCCGCAGCCTCGATCATGACCCAATGCGCACGCGCATCATCGCGCCACGCCGCAGTCCCGCCAATACAAATCCCTATCTAAAGGCGTAGCAACCTGATGGGCGGCTTAGTCCAACAGGCATTTATCCGCCATGCTGCGCACGGCGAAGAAATGCTTCACTGTTACAAATCACTGGTCAGGTTCGTTGGATTGACTAACAGAGAGGAAAGAGGTAGCGTTCTGATGTCACCTAGCGATTATGGGCTTAGGCCCATCGGAACACGAGTCGTGTTCTGCCTCTGGATTTTTAGCTTTCTGGCGTTACTTCCTTTGACGGAAGGCGCTAGTCAGCGCCTTCCGTCAAAGGAAGTAACGCGTGCTTAAGTAGGTGACAACTTACAATGCTTCATGAAATTAGACATAAAAGACTGGTACATGACCGACTAAGCGCGCTGAGACGGTCAATTAACTCCGGTCGCGTTCTTCTTCCCCCTACTATTGCCCGCTTCGTTTT
Organism: Arhodomonas sp. SL1; assembly: GCF_052060015.1. NCBI lineage: Bacteria > Pseudomonadati > Pseudomonadota > Gammaproteobacteria > Chromatiales > Ectothiorhodospiraceae > Arhodomonas > Arhodomonas sp. SL1. Next base: position 2,842 of record NZ_JBPODZ010000034.1, read on the forward strand.
TTTGTGCGGAGCTAATAAATCAAAAAATGAAATATCAGAGCGACGTAGAGTGCTCATGGAATTTTCTGACAAACACCTGCCTCATACATATTTTTTTCTGGCAGAAAGAATGTTTTCAACACTAAAAGAAGAGGGTCATAAAGAAAATCTTCTTGATGTTGAGCATTTAATTTCTGATTTCTCTGATTACGTCCTGATCGTTTTGGAAAGCCCGAGTTCGTTCGCCGAACTGGGAGCGTTCTCTCATCGGACTTTGCGTGAAAAAATTGTCATTATAAATGACGAGAAGTTTAAAGACGAAGAGTCTTTTATAAACCTCGGTCCGATTAACGCTATCAATGAGTCGTCAGGTCCGGAAAGAATTATTTGTTACAAAATGAGCAATGATGGCATATGGTCAAAGGACGCTATCGGCGATACGTTTTATAAGATATATGATCTTTTTCAAAAGCCTTTGAAGTCCAAATCAAAATCCGCAAAGCTAGAGTCCCTACATCCAGGCGATTCCTTCGATAAGTATTCTGCGATGTTCTTACATGATTTAGTATTCTTGTCGGGACCTCTTACCCATAAGGAAGTAATAGAGTTATTGATACAGCTTTTTGGCAAGTCAAACTTTAATAACGTCTCTCACCTCTTGGCAATTCTCTGCGCTTTTGGTTCAATTGAAAGGAACGCGAAAGGTCTTTATCGCTCAAAAAGGTCGGATTGTTACTATAAATATAATTTCGATTTGTCTCCTTTTATAGCTGTGTTTCGGAATTACGCGCAAAGAAAATACCCGGAAAGACTTTATGCGTATTGAAGAAGTGATCTCAAGAGATCTTAAGGTTCCAGAAAGCCTTGTCAATGAGGCAATTTCTGGAGCTAGAGTTCGAGTAAAGAAGTTTCAAATTCCTAAAAGATCCGGTGGTTCTAGAGAAATTTTCCACCCATCAAAAAAGCTTAAGGTTATCCAGTATTGGTTGATGCACTCAGTATTTTGCAATATGCCCCTAAGCGATGCTGCGATGGCATATAGAGAGGGGATCTCGATATTACATAATGCCAGAGCCCATTCGTTGAACCGGTACTTCTTAAGAATGGATTTCAAAGATTTTTTTCCTAGCATACGCTTCGAAGATATCGAATCTCACATTAAATCGTGGCACCGAAATTTCAAACCCGAATGGGACTTGAACGATAAATCACTGGGATTTATTAACCAGTCTTGTTTTTTTAAGGATGATAGATTAGCAGTAGGGTATCCGTCATCCCCTGCCATTAGTAACATAGTTATGAGGGATCTTGATTCCAAGATTCTCAATGAAATTGGGTCAGGGAAGTATGGGGACGTCGTATATACTAGGTATGCTGATGATATGGTTTTTTCGACGAATCAAAAGGGGACTTGCAAGGAAATAATTAAGGCTGTTAAGAAAATTGTTAGTGTTTGCAAGTCTCCTGTTTTGAAAATAAATGAATCTAAAACGCGCTTAGGGAAACACTGATTTATTCCCGCCCGCGTGTACCGAGTCGGGCTGTAGGCTGGGATAATGGCCAAGGTCCTCTGTGAA
>NZ_JBPODZ010000035.1:0-4154 GCF_052060015.1 Arhodomonas sp. SL1
GTGGAAGCGTGTTCCCCATCAAATGGACAACTGTTCCCCATCAGACGGAACTGCGTTCCCCTTGACTGGAATACGCACGGCGGCCGCTGTGGACGCCGCGCACGGGTGACACGCCCTATGTCGCCGAGTGGCCGCTCCAGCACCTTGGCATAGAGGAACACCAGGGCGTTGAGCGCCCGATTCTGCGTCGCCGCCGCCACCTTGCGCTCAACCGCCAGGTATTCCAGGAACGCCCGTACCTCGGGCTCGCCCATCGTCGCCGGGTGACGTACGCCGCTGTAACGGATGAAAAACCGTATCCAGTAGCAATAGCTCTTCTCCGTGCGGATGCTGTAGCGCTTCACGCGCAACGTGCGGCGGGCCTGGTCCATCAGACGGGGTTTGCGCGCCGAGTCCATGACATCACCTCCGTGTGGGGGACTGTATATATGTACAGTGCGAACAGCGCGGGCGCAAACTGCAAGCACGATATCGCGGCGCGTCTGATGGTGCGGAGATGGGTGGTCTATAATATCAGTGGGTTACAGGGAAACGAGCAGGCGCACGGACTGCAATATCGTGCACGCAGGTTTATTGAATATCCGTGCGCGCTATCCAATCACTGTTAGGCGTTTTCACACGTATCCCATAGAATGAAAAGTATTCATTAATACTACTGGCATCCGCCATACAAGGCTCGGCTCGGAGGAACGCAAATGAGCCTACAGAAGATCTATACCTCATTGCTCACCGCAGACCTCGCTGCGGCCGAAGTCTGGTATACGAAACTGCTCGGTCGCAGACCGGATTACCGGCCGATGGACACGTTGGTGCAGTGGGAGCTATTCGATCAGGGCGGGTTGATGATTTCAAATAGCGACGAGATTGCCGGAAAAGGCGTAATGTTCCTGTATGTCGACGATCTTGCAGCCGAACGTCGCCGGCTGGAGGGCCAAGGGATCGCGCTCGGGGACGACATTCCGGGCAACTATTCGACGCTGGCGCAGCTGCGCGATCCCGACGGCAACCTCATCACGCTGGCGACGCCGCCCGCCAGTCCCTTCCCGCCGGCATGAGCGCGCCGGAAGAGCGCACTCCGCGGCATGGCGCCTAACAAAACGCTCCATTTGACGCTCATTTCGCTGCGCTCCATTCGCGCAAATGAGCTTGGACGTTGGAAAGCCAAGGGGTAGTTCATGGCCAACCGTAAACTGGGCCGGAATGAACCGTGCTGGTGCGGATCGGGAAAGAAATTCAAGAAGTGTCACCTGGAGCGGGCTAACATGTCACCCGTTCCAAGGTGGGAAGCAGCGCGATCCGTGCGAGAGGCGTTCTCCCAGAAGCGTTGTCTTGCTCCGGAGCCTTGGCAAGGCGACTGCACAAAGAAAATCGTGAAGGCGCATACAGTTCCGAAGTCAGGGAGTTTGAAACAGATAGCGCGAGAGGGGCACGTTTATTCCTTCGTGCCGTCGTTAGAGAACCTAACTCGAGATAAGGGAGTGTTAAAGCCGCAGAGCTTTGGCGTGAACAAGGCTTCTACGTTCACAGGTTTTTGTACGACTCACGACGACGCCCTGTTCTCCCCCCTAGAAAAGGACGAGTTTGCTGCAACTCCTCAACAGTGCTTTCTCCTTCTCTACAGAGCGTTGGCTAGAGAACTCTACACAAAGGAAGCATCAGCCTCCCTGAACGATCAGCGTGCGGAGATGGATCGGGGGCGGGATCCGCTAGATCAGGCTACAATCCAGACATTTATGGGAGACTTTTCAATTGGCGTGAATGCTGGCGTGCGTGACAACGCGATCTACAAGTCGACTCTCGACGCCATGCTTGTGCAGGACGATTATACTGATATACGGGCCTATGTGATCGACTCGGCCGCTCCGCCTCCCGTTATGTGTTCGGGAGCTTTCTACCCTGAACAGGACTTCACCGGGCGTGAGCTTCAAGATGTAGCGGACGTGTCGAGAACTCCGGATTTGCTAGCCGTAACGTCATTCTACGGTGGCGCAAGAGGCCATGTGGCATTCGTCTGGACCGAGTCTCGATCCGCTGCTTGCGCGGCGTTCATTGATAGCCTTGACAACCTTGGCGATGCCGAGATCACGAGCGCGCTTGTCCGGCTCTTCTTTGAGCATTTCGAGAATATTCATCTCCAGCCCGATTGGTGGGAACAGCTTTCAGAGGACCAGAGATCGTCATTAATAAAGAGAATGACTGATTCGGCCAATCCCTTTGCAGCACGACCGGCCGCAATCTTGGCAGACGATGGCATGCGCATACCTAGTTGGGGGCTTATCGGCCGAAGACGACTGGCGTGACACAGTGGCTTTCCAACAAGTGGCTCGTTCGGACGGCGCTGAGCGCCGCCGCACAGCCTTCGCGTTAGCTTAGGAGTTGTATGAGGTCCCGTGCTCGCATAATGGCCGACAAGTCTATCGACGCGATGCTTGCGGCCATGGAAATTTATAATAAGCCCAATTTCTCATATCGAGAAGAAAGCTTTTCGATACTCGCAATAAACGCATGGGAGCTTCTCCTCAAGGCAAGAGTACTGCAGCTTTCAGGGAACAAAGTTAGCGCGATATTGAAATATGAACGAAGGAGAAAGGCGGACGGTACTCGGACCGAGAAACGGTACAGAGTAAAAAATCGATCGGGTACGCATCTATCGGTCGGCTTATTTAAATCGTTTGATCTAATTACGGATGAATACGGGGAAACGATAAATTCCTCGGTAAGAACCAATCTAGAGTTATTGTGTGAAATTCGCGATAACTCAATCCACTTTCTAAACAAGGGCTTCGATCTTGCTAAATTGGTTCAAGAGATAGGAACAGCCTGCCTCAGAAACTACTTGGTATTGGCCCGCCAGTGGTTTGCAAGCGATCTTTCAGAATACAACTTCTTTTTGATGCCGCTTGCGTTTTTTGGTCAGCACGGAGAGGCCCAAGCCTTGAGCTTAAATGCAGAGGAGAGGCGCCTGATTGAATATCTTCGGGGGCAAGCATCTACTGAGGGCCCTGATTCCCCGGGAGACTTTAACGTTTCCTTAAGGCTGGACGTGAAGTTTTCGAAGTCCAAGTCTCCTGAGGGTCAAAAGGTACAGGTATCGAATGATCCTGATGCAACGCCCGTCACCCTGACCGAAGAAGATATACGGGAAAAGTATCCATGGGATTACAAGATCCTTACGACGAGGTTGCGTAAACGGTATACAGATTTCAAAGTTAATCAGGACTATCACGCTATAAGAAAACGCCTTGAGCAAGACGAGCGATACTGTAGGACGCGGTTTCTAGATCCTGGAAAAAGGGCTGGCGTTGGCAAGTCCTTTTACAATCCGAATATTGTGCGGGAATTTGATGCGTTTTACACGAAAAGCTAACAAAGGCATGAACCGGGATGGCTTAAAGCGCGGCTCCTTCGTCACCGCGCTTTAAGCCGCCGGTTATGCCGGTCGTTAAGGGGGGAGACAATGTGTGGACCGATCCCGAAGAGGCAGGTTGTGGACCGCTGCATCCGCGGTGCCAAGGCTGCGGCGCGCCTGTACGACACGATGTCAGGGGGAATCCCGATCGATGAAGCGCCGGAGTCTCTTCTGCAGACGGAAATCGCACGTAAACTCATCGAAGAATGTCACTTTGTTACCGTCGAGTCGTCCGTCCGTTGGCTCCTGGATGCCGCTGGCGCCGAAACGCGTGGGAAGATCAAGCGTAATAACGGCGGCCGAATCGATATAGCAGTATGGGCAGCTTCAGACAAACCGCGATACCTCATCGAGGTTAAAAGGACATGGGATTCATGGGGTATTTGCTCCGATGCGGAACGCCTTCAATCAATGCTCAGTAGAGGCGGTAGCTTCCATCGTGGGCTAATTGTAGCGACGGCTAGCGCAGCGAAACGCGAAACGCTTGAACGGAGGTTTAGCGAGTCGGAGCAGAATAGCGGAACCACAATTCTTGAGAAGTCGGACGCTATATATATCGACAAGGAAGATCCCCAGAGCTGGTTATGGGCCGCGGCGGTTTTCGAGGTTTCCACTTAACACGTCGCTCAACGTGACTGGGTTCCGCTTCGCTGCACCCAGCACGTTAGGGAAACGCTGAACAAATGACGGTTTCTTGGAGCGGGGCCTGCCCAGCGCCCTGGAAAGTCGGGGTTCTTGGCCCTTC
>NZ_JBPODZ010000036.1:0-4121 GCF_052060015.1 Arhodomonas sp. SL1
CGCTTAAGTCACTGATCCGACAGAGCCCCAAGGCCGCAAATACCACCTCTCACGGCCTTAACCTGTGGAACCGGGGCCAGCTGGCCGTTGGTATCCGACAGCATCTCCGCGAACAGCGCGCTCAGCTGGTCGGTCATGGGGGCATCGCTCTCGCCGGCGAGAAGCGCCAGAGGCAACAGTAGCGCCAGCGCCACCATCACCACTGCCATGACAAGACTGAGTCGGGTATGGCGGGCGCGCATCAATCCGCTGGCGAAGCGCAGCGTCACCGAGGTTTGTACGGGAGTGAGTCCCTTCATCTCCGCTCTCCTTGCTTGGCTTTGCGTATCAGCGGCCTTCCAGGGCGAGGCGCACGCCCAGGCCGATCAGGATGGTACCCGAGACACGGGCGATCCAGTCCTGCACCCTTGGGTGGCGAATCCAGTCCCTGCCACGTCCGATGGCGACAGCCAGACCCCCCAACCAAAGCAGACTGAAGCCGTTGTGGATGGAGGCGAGCAGCACCGATTTCGCCAATGCCGGGTCACCGGGGCTCAGGAATTGCGGCAGGAACGCCATGTAGAACACGGCCACCTTCGGATTCAGCAGATTCGTGATTAGGCCCTCTCGAAGGCAGTCCCGCTGTGCCGGGCCGGGGTCAGCCCCGTCCCCCTCGCAGCCAGACCCACCGCGGCGAAACGCTTGCACGCCCAACCGTACCAGATAGGCCGCGCCGGCCCAGCGGATCAGCTGGGACAGTCCCTATCTCCATGCCTTCAAAGCCCGAGGGCACCGCGGCGCAACCAGTTATGCACGAACGCCATCTTCTGACGGGCGTGGTTCGACAGCACGAACGGATAGAGGTCCGACAGCCCCATGGAGCGATTGACATGGTTCACACCCACGGTGAGCGTCGCCGCGATCTGGATCAGCCGCTCCGCATCCGGCTCCGAATACGGGTCCCAGCCCGGGTGCGGGATCTCCGGCGATGACAGGCCGGTGGCCACGAAGCTGTCGGCGATGTCGGTCAGGTGCAGTAGGTGCGCCGCCGTTTCCGCCCAGTCCTCGTGCGGGTGGGCCGAGGCGTAGCTGGTCAGGTAGTACTGCGTCCACTCCGCCGGCGGGCCGTTCTCATAGTGGTACTGGAGCGCCGCCGGATAGTTGATCCGCTCGTCGCCGAACATGGCCCGGAAGGCGTCGAGGAAATCCTCGCGCAAGCTCAACCGCCACCACAACATGTGCGCGATCTCGTGGCGCATGTGACCGATCATGGTGCGATACGGCTCCTCCAGCGCCTCTCGCCGGGTAGTGACCAGCACGGGGTCCACCTCTGCGACGCTGATCGTCACCACGCCCTCCGCGTGCCCCATGGGGACCGGCGTCGGCCCCTCCGCCAGCAGATGGAACACCGGGCGCGTGCCGGGGTCCTCCGGGCGGAACCAGTGCCAGCGGCCCAGGTTGTCCAACGCCCAGCGCTTGGCCGCCTCGGTCTGTGCCCAGTTGGGGATGGCGTTGTCGATGGACGGGTCAGGCGCGAGCGCCGTCATGGCGCAGGAACGACAGAACTCCCCCTCCGCCGGCGCGATCCAGTTGCAGCCGATCCGCTCCCGGTTGGCGCAGAACGGCGGCGTCGGCACGAAGGCCCGCGCCTGGGGATCATAGGCGACCGGCGTGCCGTCGGCGGTGGCGAGGTTGTCGAACCACAACGACCCGGCACCGACCGGGTTAGCGAAGACGCGCATGACTGGGCAGCTCCAAGGAGTAGGTAACGGCCATCATGTGGGCCACGACCGTCAGCCGGCAAGTAACCCGCGATTGGCCGCGGCAATATCGACGCACTGGTGGTGGATTCGGCAATCGTGCCGCCTTCCACACACCGGCAGGCCAAGCGCAAACACGCCATACAACACCTCCCCCACCATGGAATTGGTCGCAGGTGACACCACCCTTCACGGCGAGCCCGCCACCGGCCGCCACACGTGCACCGTCACCCCTGTGGCTCGCTCGAATACCTCCCGCGACGGCGCGGCGGCGGAGAAGAACAGGTGAGCGCGGCAATGACAGTCGCTGCAGCCAAAGCCGTCGACGGCCTCGGGACCGTGCATTGCCGCCAGGGTATTCGCCCAGCGATGTTCCAGACGCTCCGGGGCATGGGAGTACCAGGCGGCGAAGAATACCGTGCGCGCCCGCAGATGATCCACGTGCCAGTGCGCGGCCTTCCCCTGCCGGGCATGCCGAGCGACCCGGGCGCGCACGCCGCCGGGGCCGAAGGCGCTCCCGCAGTACAGATAGTAACCCGGCCGCAGCGAAAGCACGCCCCAGCGACCGATACGCACGGGCTCCTCGCACTGCGCACGCAAGATCAGGAGATAGGTCCCCGGTGCACTCTCCATGACGCGAGCCTATCAGCCAACCGGCGCCGGCGCCCCAGGCCAGACACCCCGACCCTGCGCGCGGGGCATGCTTTGCCTCCCCGGTCTACGGGGTGGCGGATCAGCCGGTCCACGACAGCCGCCGGCGCAGCTGGCAGCATCTGCACTTGTTCGGGCACCGCGCCTATGTTCATGCCTCGGTGCCACGGGTGCGCTGTAGCAGCTGCCGCAAGACCACGCAGGTGGCGGTGCCCTGGGCGCGGCGCTGCAGGCTCGCGCCGTTCAAGCGCCTGGCGCTGACGATCAAGGCCCACTGGGAGGGCGTCCTCAACGCCGTCGACCGCACCTGCACAACGGCGGCGTCGCGGCCTCCAACGGATCTCTCCAGGCCACCAAGGCCCACGCCCGCGGCTATCGCAGCGCGCGCAACCTGATCACCATGGCCTATCTGGGCGGCAGCAAACCCACCCGACTGCCGCGCTCCCCTTACACCACAACATCCGGAGCGGCGACCGCGTGAGAGCTGCCGACGGCCACCCACATGATCCGCGAAGGTGCCGAAAAGTGGACCGAATGGCCGATATGCCAGCATTTCGCCTGCGGACCGCCCCGCAAACGCCCTTGAATGGCCAAGAACCCCGACTTCTGGAGACGGTGGGCAGGTCCCACTGCAAGAAATCGTCATTTGTTCAGCGTTTCCCTAACCGATGCGGCCACTCCGCAAACAATGCTCGCGCAAGGAGATTCTCGTACGCTTCCGCAACCTTCTCCTTCTCTCGAATATTTAGTACACTCATACTAGGTCTCCTCCTTTGCCGTCCAACGCTCGGGCTAAGGCACCGGTGCGGAGCGCAGCGGAGTACCGGTCGGCTTGAGCCCCTGGTTATACGGCACTTCCTCCCTGCTTAAGCACACGCGTGAGCCGATTAAGATTTTGTTCATTTGCTGGGCCTGCCCTTTCTTTGACTACCTGAGCAGTTTGAGCATCTTCAAACACTTGAGTCCAGGTTACGTGCGTTCCACGACCTTCAGCAGTGAGTTCAACCGTGAGCCGGAAATTTGGCGGGCAGTCATGGTGAATGACTATTTTCGAATTGGGTTCAAGTGTTTCGAACGTGCTCTCGTTCTGGTAGTCGGTTCCGTCTGGGGCATGCATTACGAACTTCCAGCGGCCCCCTTCCGTGAACTCATGAACTTCGAAGGTGTTTGAAAAGCCCTCAGGTCCCCACCATGCGGCCAGCAATTCAGGCGAAGCAAATGCCCCGTAAATTTCTTCTGGGGAGAACGGAAGAGTTCTGGAGGTACGTAGCGTTCTGTCGTCAGTCATGCATGGAACTCCAGGTTGCGTGGCATTCGTGCCGTATAACGCCCGGCTCACGCGCCGGTTTGGAGACGCGAAGCGGCGGAAAATCGGTCGCTGCGCAGCCGATTGTTACAAATCCATAGCCCGAATTTCATGTATTTCTTTGAAGAACTTACTGGACAGCCCGGAGTAGAAATCTGGGGCTACATAATGACAGTAAGCTAAGTGTCCAGCTAGCGATGGCACTTCCTTTGGGTCAAGCTTACCTTTTGAAAAGAGGCTAAGCATTAATCTTATATGATCCTTATGCTTGCGATTTATTGTGATACGGCCGTCTGGACAGATCTTTAGCCCAGTAACCGAAGCCGATCCGCCCGTGCTACTACCTAAGGAAACGCTGAACAAATGACGGTTTCTTGGAGCGGGGCCTGCCCAGCGCCCTGGAAAGTCGGGGTTCTTGGCCCTTC
>NZ_JBPODZ010000037.1:0-2671 GCF_052060015.1 Arhodomonas sp. SL1
GTAAGCGTTCAAACGCGGCCGTTCTTCCGGAGCACGAGATCCCCGCCTAGCCTCTCCCGTGCATTCACTGACACGGGAGGCAGCGATGAACAGCAACCAGGGCCGGCATGTCCGGCGCAGCGAGGCGCAGTGGCGGGAAATCTTCGCGGCGTATGAGACCAGTGACCTGAGCCAGGCGGCGTTCTGCCGCCGCGAGGGGCTGGCGCTGAGCACGTTCCAGTACCATCGGCGGCGGTTGCAGACCGTCACCGAGGCCTCCGCCGCCGGCCCCGCCGTCATCGACCTCGGCGAGTTGGGCGGTGACCGACCCGGGGGCTGGGAGGTCGAGATCGCACTGGGCGATGGGGTCTCGCTCACGCTTCGGCGGCGCTGATGTTCTTCCCGGAATCGCGGGTGCGGGTTTGGCTGTACGCCCGGCCGACCGACATGCGCAAGAGCTTCGCGGGCCTGGAGGCACTCGCGCGCAACGCCCTCGGCGAGGAGCCGGCGAGCGGGGATTTGTTCGTGTTCATCAACCGCCGGCGCACCTACATGAAGGTGCTGTACTTCGACCGCGGCGGCTACTGCCTGTGGGCCAAGCGCCTGGAGCAGGGACAGTTCCACTACCCACGCCACCAGGGCGAGAAGCTCGCCCTGGATGTCACGGCGCTGAAGCTGCTGCTCGAGGGCATCGACGCCAGCCGCAGCCCGCGCTACAAGCGCTACGAGCATCGAATCGCGGGGTCGGCATCGGTATAATGCGCCGCCATGCGTGAAGCCACCCAGCCCCGGCCGCAGCCGATGGTACCCCCCGAGCACCTGGCGGCGGAGAACGCCGAGCTGCGTGCCCAGGTGGCCTCGCTCACCGGGCAACTGGAGTGGTTCAAGCGCCAGGTCTTCGGACCCACCTCGGAGCGCCGCACGGTCGATGGGGCCGCGAGCGAGGATCTGTTCGCGGATGCGCCCACGCCCGCGGCGGCGCCCGCCACCGAAGAGGTGAGTTACCGGCGCCGCAAGCCCGGCACCAAGGACCGTGGTGATGCGGTCACCGGCGAAGGGCTGCGCTTCGATGCCGGCGTCCCCGTGGAAACCATCGACGTGGCCGCCCCGCAGCTCAGCGGCGCGGAGGCGCATCGCTGGGAGGTCATCGACTACAAGACCACCTATCGGCTCGCCCAGCGCCCCGGCAGCTACGTGGTGCTCGCCTACCGCCGCCCGGTGCTGCGCGAGCGCGCCGCGGCCACAGTGGTGACAACGCCGGCGCCGGCGGGCGTGCTGGAAGGCTCGCTCGCCGATGTCAGCGTCCTCGCCGGGCTGGTAGTGGATAAGTTCTGCTATCACCTGCCGCTGTACCGCCAGCACCAGCGTCTCGCGGATGCCGGCATCCAGGTGAGCCGCGCGACCCTGACCCATCTCAGCCAGCGCACCGCGGCGCTGCTCACCCCCATCGCTGAGGCCCAGCACGCCCACATCCTGAAGGGCGACGTGCTGGCCATGGATGAGACGCCCATCAAGGCGGGCCGCAACAAGGCCAGGGGGCGCATGGCGCAGGGCTGGTACTGGCCGATCTACGGCGAGGCCGACGAGGTGAGCTTCACCTACGCCCCGCACCGGGGCACGCGCCATATCCATGAACAGCTCGCCGGTTTCACCGGCACCTTGCTCTCGGATGGCTACAGCGCCTATGCGCGCTTCGCCGAGGCGAGCGAGGGAGTCACCCATGCCCAGTGCTGGGCGCATACCCGGCGCAAGTTCCTGGCCGCCGAGGGCGCCGAACCCGAGGCGGTGGCCACGGCGCTTGCCCACATACGCGGCCTCTACCGGGTCGAGGCCGCGATCCGGGAGCGCCGGCTCGAGCCCGACAAGGCCCTGGCCTTCCGCGCCGAGCACGCCCGACCCCGGGTGGACGCGTTCTTCTCCTGGGTGTGGGAGCAACGCCAGCGCGCGGAGCTGTTGCCCAGCAATCCGCTCGCCAAAGCGCTCGCCTATGCCCAGGAGCGCGAGGGGCCGCTGCGCGTGTTCCTCGGCGACGCCGCGGTGCCCCTCGACACCAACCACTTGGAGCGCGCCCTGCGCGTCATCCCCATGGGGCGGAAGAACTGGAACTTCTGCTGGAGCGAGCTCGGCGCCCGGCACGTGGGCACGCTGCAGAGCCTGCTCACCACGTGCCGGCTCCACGGTGTGAACCCCTACACCTACCTGGTGGACGTCCTCCAGCGTATCAGCCGGCATCCGGCCCGCGAGATCCTCGCGCTCACACCCCGCGTGTGGAAGGAGCGCTTCGCGCACGAGCCACTGATCAGCGACGCCGAACGCCATGCCGGTTGATATCGACCATCTCACCTATGACGAACTCGTGGCGCTGAATCACCGGATCGTGGAGCGGGTGAAGTTCCTCGAGACGATGCAGGCCCACCGCGCGATGATGAGCTTTGACGTCGGCGCTCGAGTGAGCTTCGAGTCGAGCCGCGACGGTCGGCTGACGGGGACGCTGGTGAAGTTCAACCGCAAGACGGTGACGGTGCTCACCGATGACCAACGCCAGTGGCGTGTCCCGCCGGAGATGCTCTCGCCGATCAAGGATGTGGAACCGGGGAGCACCGTCGTGCCGCATGACGACAACCGCTTCGGCTAGCGCTACCCCGAGGCCTTCCTCACTGCCCGGTCAAGACGGCCGGAAATGAACGCTTAC
>NZ_JBPODZ010000038.1:0-2613 GCF_052060015.1 Arhodomonas sp. SL1
TGCGTATTCCAGTCAAGGGGAACGCAGTTCCGTCTGATGGGGAACAGTTGTCCATTTGATGGGGAACACGCTTCCACGGAGGGGAACGCGGGTTGGGATGGCGTGAGCATGATCGCTTAAGCGCTCTCCCCTTTCGGTGGTTGAGCCGGGGTGTCATTGGTCTTGCGCAGTGACTCGCCCTGCAGGGTGATGCGGTAGGCATTGTGTACGACGCGGTCGAGGATGGCATCGGCGAGGGTGGGATCGCCGATGGCCTGGTACCACTCGGTGACCGGGAGCTGGCTGGTGATCAGGGTCGAGCGGCGGTGGTAGCGGTCTTCGATGACCTCAAGGAGTTCCCGGCGCTGGGTGTCGCTGAGCACGGTCAGCCCGAAGTCATCGAGCACGAGGAGCTGGAGTTTGCTGAGCTCGTTGAAGCGCTTGGCGTAGGTGCCGTCAGTGCGGGCGAGTGCCAGCTCGCCAAGGAGTTTCGGCACCCGGGTGTAGAGCGCGGAGTAGCCATCGCGGCAGGCTTTCTGGGCGAGTGCACAGCCGAGGTAGGACTTGCCCACGCCGGTGGGGCCGGTGATGAGTACGTTGAGGTGCTCGCTGACCCAGTGGCTGGAGGCGAGGCTCTCGAGCAGCCCCCGGGGGAGCTGGCGTGCGGGGCGGCGGTCGAGGTCCTCCAGGCAGGCTTCGGGGTAACGCAGCCGGGCACGGCGCAGCCGGGCGATGAGCTGGCGGTTGTCACGGGTGAGTAGCTCGCGCTCGAGCAGCAGGCCCAGGCGGTCGATGAAGGGCATGGTCTCGAGGTCCGCCCGGGCGGCTTGTTCCTCCAGGGCGGCACGCATGCCGGTGAGCTTGAGCGCGCTGAGCCGCTCCAGGGTGGGGTTGGTGAGCATGGTTGCAGGTCTCCGTGTGAGGGGGAGGACGCTTCAGTGGTAATAGCCCGCACCGCGGACGTTGGCATGGTGGATGGGGGCGGTCTCGCTGGCCGGGCTGGGCGGTGCCTGCTGGTCGAGCCCGCGTTGCAGGATCGAGGCGAGGCTGGTGTAGCTGTCAACACCGACGCGCAGGGCGTACTGGGCGGCCGCCTCCAGGCGCTGAGGGCCATAGACCCGGGCGAGGCGCTGGAGGCCTTCACCGAAGCGCCGCGCCACGCGCAGCGGCCGGTTCTCGAGCTGGGTGCGCAGCAACCGCGTAGTTGCCTCCCCGCAGCACAGCGCCCACCGCAGCAGCCCCTCGGCGTTGAGCGCGGCGTAGGCCTGGTGCGCCGGGGGCATGTGCTCGGTCAGCGTCGTCTGCCCGGGGCCGTCACGGCGCACATGGGCGGCGATGCGCTGCCCCTGATGGAAAGCCTCCACGGTGGCGGCGGTGATGCGCAGCTCCACGGCCTCGCCAATGAGCCCGTGCGGGAGACTGTAGGCATGTCCGGCGTGCACGAGATGGTAGTCGGCGGCAAGCTTGCACCGGCGCCACTTGGCGGGCTCGAAGGCCTGCTCGGGTAGCGGGCGCAGTGCCGGGCGCTCGAGCTCCGCTAGCCGCTCGGCACGACTGCCCGGCTGGCGGGTGAAGGGACGCTGGTTCACCGCCTCCAGGCGCTGACGCACCGCCGCGTTGGCCTCGGCGAGCGAGAAGAACGTGCGCCCGCGCAACGGCGCGAGCACCTCGCGCTCGACGATAAGCACCGCGTTCTCCACCAGCGCCTTGTCCTGCGGCTTGCCCACCCGTGCCGGGACCACGGCAAAGCCGTAGTGCTGGGCGAGATCGGCATAGGCGATGTTGAGCTGCGGGTCATAGCGTTGCGCCCGCGTCACCGCGGCCTTGAGGTTGTCCGGCACCACAACCCGCGGCACGCCGCCGTAGTAGGTCAGAGCCCGTCGATGGGAGGCCAGCCAGTCGGCACTCGACTGGGAGGCGGTGAGCTCGGTGTAGATCGCCTGGGAGGCACCGAGGATGGCCACGAACACCGCCGCCGCGTCGACGCCGCCATCGCCGGGGTCGGTGATCGCCACCGTCTGACCGGCATAGTCGACGAACAGCACCTCACCAGGCGTATGGTGCTGGCGCATGCTCGGCTCGCGCCGCACCCGGTAGGCGGCCAGATGCTGGCAGAACCACGAGTAGTCAAAGCCCTGCGGATGCGCCTCACGGTACTCGAGCCAGAGCTGGCGCCGCGTCACACCCTTGCGCCCGAGCTCGGCGTCAACCACCGCCCAGTCCGGCTCGCCCCGCTCGGCGCTGCGTTGCCCGCTCGTGGGATAGAGCCGGCGCTCCAACTCCCGGTCATCCAGCCCCTCGGGCAAGGGCCAGCCCACCCCCGCCGCTTCAGCGCGCTGCAGGCAGCGAAACACCGTGGTCTTGCCGATGCGGCAGCTCCGTGCAATCTGGGCCAGGGTGAGATGCATCTCGTGGTGCAGTCGCAGGACTTCGCGAATGGTGCGCATGGCGGGTCTCCTCGTTGGCATCGGCGCTCTCTCCTGGGTGGGGGGAGAGAGCAGTATCCACCGAAAATCCAACCCGCGTTCCCCTGCGTGGAACACCGTTCCTCATCACATGGAACCGCATTCCTCATCGCCTGGAATCGCGTTCCTGTTCCCGTGGAACTGCGTTCCTCATCGCAAGGATTCCACA
>NZ_JBPODZ010000039.1:0-2275 GCF_052060015.1 Arhodomonas sp. SL1
GCGTAGTTGTGCCAAAAATGCCAACCGCCCACCGACGGATCAATAACTTATCGCTGTGGCTGTGGAACTTGAGAGCTCTGGCGCAGGGTGATGCCGTGCCGCTGGGCAAGCTTGGTCAGATTCCGGATCCCGCGGGCGTAAAGCTTGGCATCCGTCGGGTACGTGATCGCCTTCTCCTGGACGGTGGTGTCCATGCTCACGCGCTCCAGGCTCTGGCGCTTCACCACGCCTTCGCGCTTGGCGACCTCGACGGTCTCGGCGAGCAGTAACTCGACACCCGAAGTTCCACAGCCACAGCGATAAGTTGTTGATCCACCGAGAGGCGGTCGACATTTTTGGCACAACTTAGGCGATGTGCGTGCGACTCGGTGGGCGCACCTCCAGGTCCTTGAACAGCTGGCGTTGCTCGGGGCTGACCGACACGCCGGTGAGTGCCTCGCCGTTGATCTCGGCACGGTGCCACTGCACCGTCTCCAGCGCCTCGAAGGCACGCTCGACGCTGCCATAGCCGGTGTCGCTCGCGTGCAGGCGCATGCGCAGCACGCGGTAGAGCACCAGTGCGAGGAAGCAGATCAGCGCGTGGGCGCGGATACGGTCGGGCAGGCGGTGATGAACCGGGGCGATGTCCAGGCTGGACTTCAGCGCCCGGAAGCCGCGCTCGATATCGGCGAGCGCGCGGTAGCGCGCCACGATCTCGCTGGCCTCGCGCTCGCTGAGGCTGGTCACCAGCAGCAGCTTGCCATCGAGGCGCTCGGCGGCCGCCCAGGCCTCGTCGTCGATGTCGTAGTGGAACCGCGGGGCCGAGAGGTCGGCCTTGATGATCCCCGATAGACGCTGCTCGATGACCGCCTTGTGGAAGCGCTGGTAGGCGCTTCGATCCGAGGAGCGCCGCCCACGGCCCGCCTTTCCGGCGTCCTGGTTGTCCAGCCGCCGGGCCAGACGCTGGCCCAGCTCATCGACCCGCTCGATGCGTCGGCGCCGGTTCGCGCCCTGCTCGGCGGCGCGCTCGGGGTTGTGGGCGACCACCAGGCGCCGGCCGGCCCAGGTAGTCTCGGTGACGGCCTCCTCGCCGGATCCCTCGGTCTGCTTGGCCAGCGCCGGATGGAGACGCTCCATCACCTCGGCGAACTCGCCGTAGCGCCGGCCCGGCACCGCCAGGATGTAGTCCACGGCCAGACCCTGCTCACGCCCCAGTGCCTCCAGGGTGTCCACGTTGTCGAGGCTCAACAGCCCCCGGTCAGCAACCACCACCACCCGTTGCAGCCGGAAGCGCTCCAGCAGCCGGGTGATCATCGGCGCCAGCGTCTTCGTCTCCGCAACGTTGCCCTCGAAGACCTCATGGGCGACGGGCAGCCCCTCGGCGGTTTGGATGACCCCGAGGGCGAACTGGCGGTGGATCCCATGGGTGTCTTTACTCCGCCCGAGCTGGCGCAGATCGCCATGGACGTGGTGCTCACCGTGGATCGCCACCGTGGTGATGTCGTAGAACACCACGGCGAGTTCCTGGTCGAGCAGCGGGCGCAGCAGCGAGGTGGTGGTGCGCTCCAGCGCCTCGCGCTGGCCAATCAGCGCATCCATGGCGCGCAGCAACTGCTCGTGATGGAGCCCGGCGGTGGCCACACCCGGCATATGCACCCGCTCCAGCCAGCGCAGCACGCCGAGCTTGCTCTGCGGATCACACAGCCGGTTGAACACCAACACGCGGATCACCGCCTCCAGATCGAACTCGCGGTACGAGGAGCGGAACAGCTGCCGCAGCTGGTGTTCAAACCCCAGCTCGCGCCAGAGCTCGGTGAGCAGCCACGTCGGCCCGAGCGAGCGCGCCGGATCGAACCCGACGGCCTCGGGATCGACCTCGGGCATCCCGGTATGCCGGCGCAGGCCGCGAATCAGGCTGCGGACCTTGTCCTCGGTGAGCTGATCGGCGCGGCCGAGCTGGGCGATCTGGCGCTGGCGCGTGCGCCCGTGCTCATCCCGGTAGCCCTCCACCAGCCGCAGATAGGTCCGTCCCCGGGAGCGAGAGGCGCGTATGAACATGGCATCGCATGATGCCGAAGTACGCAGCGTCCATCAATGCCAAAACCGATACGAGTTGGCACAACACGGTCCGCAGCGGTCAGTGCGCCCAAGTCACTGATTCGACAGAAGCCTAAGGCCGCAAACACCCCCTCTCACGGCCTTTGCCTGTGGAACCCGGGTGGCGCTTCACCACGCCTTCGCGCTTGGCGACCTCGACGGTCTCGGCGAGCAGTAACTCGACACCTTCCTCGCCGAT
>NZ_JBPODZ010000040.1:0-1503 GCF_052060015.1 Arhodomonas sp. SL1
GCGAGCTGGGCTTCGAGGCGCAGCTGCGGCGGCTGTTTCGCTCCTCCTACCGCGAGTTCGATCTTGAAGCGGTGGTCCGCGTGCTGGTGTTCAACCGGCTGTGTGATCCGCAGAGCAAGCTTGGTGTGCTGCGCTGGCTCGAGCGGGTCCACCTGCCGGGGGTGGACGTCGGTGGCGTGCATCACGAACAACTGCTGCGGGCCATGGACGCATTGGTCGGCCAGCGCGAGGCGGTGGAGCGGATGACCGCCTCGCTGCTGCGCCCGCTGCTCGATCAGGAACTCGCCGTGGTCTTCTACGACATCACCACGGTGCCCATCCACGGCGAGCACGCGCTGGAAGGGGATCTGCGCCAGCTGGGGCTGTCCAAAGACACCCACGGGGTGCATCGCCAGTTCGCCCTCGGGGTGATCCAGACCGCCGAGGGGCTGCCCATTGCCCACGAGGTCTTCGAGGGCAACGTCGCCGAGACGAAGACACTGGCGCCGATGATCACCCGGCTGCTGGAGCGCTTTCGCCTGGAGCGGGTGGTGGTGGTCGCCGACCGCGGCCTGTTGAGCCTCGACAACGTCGACACCCTGGAGGCGCTGGGCCGGGAGCAGGGCCTGGCGGTGGACTATATCCTGGCGGTGCCGGGCCGGCGCTACGGCGAGTTCACCGAGGTGATGGAGACGCTTCATCCGCAGCTGGTCAAGCAGGCCCAGGTGACGGGCGAGGAAGCCGTCACCGAGACGGTCTGGCAGGGGCGGCGCCTGGTGATCGCCCACAACCCCGAACGGGCCGCCGAGCAAAGCGCAAACCGGCACCGGCGCATCGAACGTGTCGATGAGCTTGGCCAGCGCCTCGCCCGGCGGCTGGACAACCAGGACGCCGGGCAAGCGGGTCGAGGACGGCGCTCCAGTGACCGCAGCGCCTACCAGCGCTTCCACAAGGCGGTCATCGAGCAGCGCCTGTCGGGGATCATCAAGGCCGACCTGTCGGCCGCGCAGTTCCGCTACGACATCGACGAAACCGCCTGGGCGGCCGCCGAGCGCCTCGACGGCAAGCTGCTGCTGGTCACCAGCCTCAACGAGTGCGAGGCCCGTGAGATCACACGGCGCTACCGCGCGCTCGCCGACATCGAACGCGGCTTCCGGGCGCTGAAGTCCACACTGGAGATCGCGCCGGTCCACCACCGGCTGCCCGATCGCATCCGCGCCCATGCGCTGATCTGCTTCCTCGCGCTGGTGCTCTATCGGGTGCTGCGCATGCGCCTGAACGCGAGCAACACCGGCTATGGCAGCGTCGAGCGTGCCCTGGAGGCGCTGGAGACGGTGCAGTGGCACCGCGCTGAGATCAACGGCCAGGCGCTCACCGGCGTATCGGTGAGCCCTGAGCAACGCAAGCTGTTCAAAGAGCTGGAGGTGAGCCCGCCGAGTCGTACGGACCTCGCGTAGTTGTGCCAAAAATGCCAACCGCCCACCGACGGATCAATAACTTATCGCTGTGGCTGTGGAACTTGAG
>NZ_JBPODZ010000041.1:0-1433 GCF_052060015.1 Arhodomonas sp. SL1
CCACTCACCCCGTTCCCCATGGCCCGCCCTGTAGCCAGCGCCGGCCCGGTTCGTCGAGTATAGCCGCCCCATCACGACCATGCTGCAATCGGAGGCTGGAGGCGGTGCCCACTGTTGAACTTCGGGAATCACCGCCGTTCTTTCCGTAACGCCTCGAACTGGTTGTAGAACTCCTGCAGCCTAATGCCAAAAGCGGAGTGAAATGCTGTGGACATAGATGCTCCCGCCGCCACTTCTTCGCAGATCGTCCGCAACGCGGGAAGTCCGCCCGGCGCAGCCTGCACAAGCTGATCCACGGCAAGGTAACCGATATGGCCCGGCCAGAGATCCGAGGTAGTGCCACCGAACTCCTCCAGAGGTCTATCGAGCTGACCGGTACCTCGGGCCGACAACCACATGAAATCGACCACGGCGGACCGCTTCGCGTAACCCTCCGCAATCAGGGTCTCGAACGCAATGTATTCCGCCATCCCTTCGCTTAGCCAGAATCCAAGCGGCTGGTCGAACTTGGTGCTGCAACCAAGATGATGCTGCCACCCATGAACATATTCGTGAATCGCAATCCTCTGCTCTTCGACCGCGATAGTGCCTTCCCCAATCTGGTAGGAGTAAACTCTGTCGGGCCAGTGTTCATGTGCTACATCAAAAAACGGACGAATGATCGACCTTCCGGTTGTTGGTGATTCAGAGAAGCCTGTACAGCAGCCCCCGCCTCCCCCGGGTTCCTGATTTCCCTCGCCTGAAGCGATAATCCGGACCGTAATGCCATTTTGTGCGGCTTCCGGAATGCCTCCGCCCGCATGTTGATTCAGGAAGGCCTGCCCCATGGCGATACCGGTCCTGATGCTGCCCTCGGAATTCGACGGTACACCCGGATCGATGTCATAAGTGATCTCGCCCGTGAGCGAGTCGATGACGTGAGCGACGGCCTGTGCTTCAGGGATGAGACTAGTGGTAACCGAACCGGAGTTGGCAACTAAATTAACAACTTCTGGGCGGCTTGCAAAGTCCGACTTCGAAAGACTGAAATCTACCTGTGTCGCGGCTGCGCCCGCACCTTCGGGGATGCGAATACCATCGTCCGGATCGCCATCTTCGTCCAAAGATACTAGCAATCGGGTAATATTAACCAACCTTCGGTTATTAACATCCGCTGTACTGGCGATATCCGATAAGGTGATGACTTTCTTGGCAGTGACCGATGGTAGAGACAGATCTCCGATCGAGAACGTCACGGTTTCTCCGTTCTCGTATTCGAATTCACCTTCAGCACCAGTAATACCCTCTCGGGTTCCCGTTTCATAGCCGACGCCAGCGATCGGTGTTTTACCAAGCACTCCTGTACGGATATCAGAATCATCGCCGGCGTCGAGGGCACCGGCCGCCCTCAGCAACCCTTCCACGGCGTTGTCGGAGCTCACGTCGCTGTTCGC
>NZ_JBPODZ010000042.1:0-1222 GCF_052060015.1 Arhodomonas sp. SL1
GGAAACGCTGAACAAATGACGGTTTCTTGGAGCGGGGCCTGCCCAGCGCCCTGGAAAGTCGGGGTTCTTGGCCCTTCAAGGGCACTTTCGGTGCGCTCTGCTGGCGAAATGCCAGCATATGGGCCATTCGGACCACTTTTCTGCGGTCTCAAGACACACCTCCCCCTGGGACAACGTGCGTTCTTCGACGAGCCAGCAGGAGATTCGCGAGGCCGAACAGGGCGTACAGCTGCGCCTCGTTCTTCGCGATGCCGCGGTAGCGCACCTTGCGGTGGCCGAAGCGGTTCTTGAGGACATGGAAGGGATGCTCGACGTAGGCTCGGATCTTCGCCTTGATCACCTCGCAGGCCTCCAGGACCTGGCCGGTCTCGTCGTCGCCGAGCGCCCGGCGCGCGCCGCGCTTCATCGCCACATGCCATTGCGTGGCGCTGCCACGGTGTTCGCCGCGTTTGTCCACGCCCTGATAGGCCGAGTCACCGAACGCGTGTTGCTCCTCGCCATGGAGCAGGTGGTGCGCCTGGGTGATGTCGGCGGCGTTGGCCGCTGTGGCCACCATCGAGTGCACCAGCCCGGAGGCCGCGTCCGCGCCGATATGCGCCTTCATGCCGAAGTAGTACTGCTTGCCCTTTTTGGTCTGGTGCATCTCGGGATCGCGCGCGTTGTCCCGGTTCTTCGTCGACGGCGGCGCAGAGATGATTGTCGCGTCGACGACGGTGCCCTCGCGCAGCATCAGCCCCTGCTCGGCAAGGTGGGCGTTGATCGCCTCGAAGATCCGCTGCGTGAGCTGATGACGCTCGAGCAGGCGGCGGAACTTCAACAGCGTGGTCGCATCGGGCGCCGACTCCCGGGCGAGGTCGACCCCTACAAAGCGCCGGATGGCCTGGCTGTCGTAGATCGCGTCCTCGATGCCCTCGTCGGAGAGCCCAAAGCACTGCTGGGCGACATACATGCGCAGCATCCGCTCCAGGCCGATCGGCGGCCGCCCGCGGCCACCACCACGGGGATAGTACGCCTCGAGCTCGGCGACCAGCGCCGCCCACGGCGTGATCGACTCGATCTCCGCGAGGAAGCGGTCCCGGCGGGTGACCTTCTTCTTGGCGGCATACTCCAGATCCGAGAAGCTCGTCTGCATCGCTTACCGTCTCTTCACAGAGGACCTTGGCCATTATCCCAGCCTACAGCCCGACTCGGTACACGCGGGCGGGAATAAATCAGTGTTTCC
>NZ_JBPODZ010000043.1:0-1186 GCF_052060015.1 Arhodomonas sp. SL1
AGAGGGTGTTTACAAAAAATGGTAGACTGACGCCATAGCTACTCGGGGGAAAGCGTTATGGCAGGACGGGGGCGCCCGCCGCGGCTCGGCAAGCAGGAATGTGATGAGCTTGTTCGGATCGTCGAAGGCGATCCGACGGCGACGCTGGCCGAACTCCAACATGAGCTCGAGCGGCGCACTGGCACACGGGCTCATGAGCAGACCATCCTCAAGGCGCTGAACAAGGCCGGATTCGAACGCAGCCATGATGGCTCCGGGGTGGAGGTTGATAAGGCCTCACAAAGTTCTCCGGCTCGATATGGCTACCAGGAGGCGCACCGGGAGCAGGCCCCGGAGCAGGCCTATGCGAGCTCGGTGACGGATGCGGAATGGGCGCTGATTCACGACCTTTTCGAGAGCGAGGGCCGGCGGGGCACACCGCCGAAGTATTCGCGTCGACTGCTACTGGATGCGTGTTGCTACGTGGTTCGTACCGGCTGTTCGTGGCGGATGCTTCCGAAGGAGTTTCCGCCCTGGCAGAACGTCTACCGGACGTTCCGGCGCTGGAGCGGGCAGGGTAAGTTCGAGCAGATGCACGACCGCTTGCGCGCGCAGTGGCGTGAACGCGAGCAGCGAACCGCGGAGCCCTCTGCGGCGGTGATTGATGCGCAGTCCACCCGCGGCTCCCCCCAGGGAGGGGAAACCGGCTACGATGCGGGCAAGAAGGTCAAGGGACGCAAACGCCATCTCGTCGTGGATACCTTGGGGCTGTTGCTGGCCGTGAGCGTGACGGCGGCCAATGTCCAGGACCGTGACGGAGCCCATCCAGTGGTGGCATCGGCGATGGCCAAATATCCGGGCATCGAGACGCTCTTCGCCGATTCCGGCTATGCCGGACACTGCGCGCAGACCGTCTCCCAGCGTCATGACATCCAGGTGCAGGTGGTGCGTCATCCGGCCAACAAACAGGTTGGGCGTTGGCAATCGCCGGAACAAACGGACCTTTTCACCGTGCAGGCAGACTCACAGGGCTTTGTGGTTCTACCCAAGCGATGGGTCGTTGAGCGCACCCATGCCTGGGTGGAACGGGCCCGGCGGTTAGTCATGCACCACGACCGACTGCCCGGCGTCGCTGAGGCCTGGGTTTGGCTCACCGAAGCACGCCGGCTGATGCGGCGGCTAACCGTCTAATTTGTAAACACCCTCT
>NZ_JBPODZ010000044.1:0-1027 GCF_052060015.1 Arhodomonas sp. SL1
CAACACCGTCGGCCGGAATCAGAATCCCGAACCCGGAATGCGGGCTGCCGCGTAATGGGTTATTCAGGACGGACTATGTATGGACCCATCAGGTGAGCCACCCCCTCCTCCTCCTGGGTTCCCGGGGTTTCCCGCATTACCCGAGTTACCCGTTCCGGGGTCCAAGACCCCGCCGTCGCCCGGCATTAGGAGGCCGACTTTGTTTTCCGGAACGTTGTTTTGGTAAGAAAAACTGTCATCCCCGGGGTTCCCGCCCGGCAAATCGTCAGGTACTGAGTGGTCGTAACCGAGAAATCTGCCAGGCTGCCCTCGGAAATCAATGGTGCATCCCTGTCCGAAACACGTATACGCTGCGTCGGCAGCGCTAGCCAAAGGTGAGTTGTTATCTGAGAGTATAAACCTAGCTTCAATCCGCCTTACAGATGTTTCGGTATTTGGGTTTGAATGCGCTGGGTAACCAGCGATCGTAGCATCTAAATACTTTATTCCACCTGTTTCATGACAATTGATGTTTTCTAGGGTAAATGGATATTCATCCTGAGCTAAATTTTCCAAGTCTTCTTGCGGAGGACATTTCGATAAATTCCAGTCCTCTTTCAAGAAACTGGAGATGGCTACTGCTCCGGAATCCGCGGCGAATAGGGCAGTGGTTTGCCTTTTCGTATTCGACGCCATTCGCTCCTGGAGGATTGACTGATTCGCTCCGGAGACACCGATGACGGTCAGGACCAGCAGGATTAGCATCGAAACGATCAGGGCGGAACCCGACTGAGACTGACCCGGTGTGAATGCGCGGCGTGCCGCGATGGCTGGGATGTGTGGTGTCTCTTGTGGTAAACGCACTTCAAATGCCTCCCTGTGTCGGCGACCGAGGTGCAGCGAATTTTTCTTTCGCGCCGTACACTCTCGGATTTCGTTATCTCCAGTGACGAATATGCTGGTATTTCCGATTAGGGAAACGCTGAACAAATGACGGTTTCTTGGAGCGGGGCCTGCCCAGCGCCCTGGAAAGTCGGGGTTCTTGGCC